>NZ_JBBCBW010000005.1:0-285867 GCF_037204085.1 Variovorax sp. CCNWLW235
CCATCTGAAGCAGTTGCGGCAATGAAGACTGCGTGAGGTGAGCTTGCAGGCTTGCCACGTGCTCTCGCATCGTCAACACGATCAAGATTTCTGTGTGATCGCCAGCGCAGGCAAGATTCAAGGCGAGTTTTTCAACACAATCGGCCAAGACCAGTCCTTCGCGGCTCCGGCAGAATTCAGTCATCTGCAGAAGAAGCCCAAATGAAGCCTACCTACTGTCACCTTTGCCACAAGGATTGCCGCTGCGAGTCATGGCATTTCCAAACCGGGGGTGAATACGTCCGTTTCTCCGACTTTTTGCCTCTTCATGAAGATGTAGTCGGGCATCCTCGATCCATGGAATGGTTTTGCCCTGTCCACCTGCCTGCAGCACGAGCTTTGGCATCCAAGCCGTTGAGCGAAGCTATGAATTGCTTGAAGCAGGAATTCGGTTACTTCGAGCCACCTCTTTCCGATGTTCCTTGTCCAGATCCGGAACTATGGCTGACATCCGTTGGCCCAAGTCGAGCAAAGGTGTTCAGCATTATTCGTCGAGTCACAGGCCACAGCCCAAATGAAGTTAAGGCATTGCTGGAAGCTGGCAATTTCAGGATCAAAGCAGGGTGGCCGGTAGACGTGGAGCTCAGGCCGATCGCTGAGGCCCTCCAAGCTATTGGTGCGTCAGTAGTTCTGCGTTGCCCTTAGCTGCTGCGGGCGTGGTTACTGATTTGGGACAACGTCCGCTTTCAAGCGGATCGTAAGACTGCTTCAGGCCCTTCTGCGACACTCGCTCCGAGCAACTGGTCGTCTGAAAGCTGACCTTCGGCGCAGTGCTTGCACAGGACGCTCGATGCAAATAAAACAACCGACCTTTCCATTGACCACTGCCGCGTTTGCAGCCGCTCTGCGAACAGGTCACGGGCGCGCCTTGCAGCAGGCCACAAGCTGTGGATTGAATGGGTTCGAACACGAGATCACAAAAGCGTGTGTGTCGTGTCTCTCCTACGATCCTCAATGCGAGGCGCAGCGAGCTCCGTGGCTGCTTTCGATCGTCGATCGCGCGAAGTTGAACGGGAAGGTACTTCAGGCGATAGAGGTGATGGCGGATGCGTCGTTGCAAGAGAACCACCACGACATGAGTCATCGCAGTGCGATCCTGAAAGAGCTTGCCGGCGCGGGTTCGGAACACGCGAGAAGCTTGTTGTATCGATCGCTGGCCCGAGTGCCGCATACGTCTGACGTGATTGGAGTCGATCAAATATTGGCTCTGGACGGCATGGACGGACTGATCCATGTCGCTCGACAGCTAGGACAGTGGCTGCGGACAGATCCCGACTTCTGGGTCGATGACTATCCCAGCGAGCAGTTCGATTCGCTCACGGGCATTGAGGGAGGGCTGGCCGCACTCGAACGCGAGGCTGCGGTCGACTCGGATATTTCGAACTACCTTGCAGGCGTGCGCAAGACACGCGAGAGTCGCAGCGCATCTTCAGGCCGCTTCGACACTACGGCCTATACAGGCGCCGAGATCGTGGCGCATGTCAGCAGAAACCCGCGGGATCAATGTCATTGGTTCAGGCGGTGGGGCGCGCAAGCGACCAGTGACCATCTCGATACGGTATTCGCTGCACTGTTGGCGTCGGAGGAGCCCGAGCATGCCAAGCGCTTGCTCGGATGCTTTGCAAAAAAAGGCGTTCCGCGATTCGACAGTCGGTTGCTCCCATGGATTGCTCATCTCGATGAGCAGATTCGGTGGGCCGCTGTGAGAGCCGTGGCCCCGCTCACACACGGGGAGTTGCGGCAAGCTGCCATGCGCTTGCTTGCTGCCGGCGACTTGGCGAATGGCGTCACCTTGCTGGTGAACAATTTCGAAGCTAGCGACTTTGCGATGTGTGCGGAGTATCTGGAACCGTTGCACGACGCCGATCAGGCTCATCGTCTCGTCGGAGAACTTTTGGACTTGTGCGAAGCGCACGCGGACGCAGATGCATCCGACTGTCTGCTCTACGTATATGAGCTTTCACCCTGCTCGATATGCCGCAAGCGAGCCTTGAAGGCCTTGATCGACACGAATGCCGCCCCGGCCTGGGTACTGACAGAGGCTGCGCACGATGCAGACCCGGACACACGAGCACTTGTCGCGGCCTGAGCGCTACCATCTTTTTCTGCCGCATTGCCGGGTAGAACGATGCACTTCCCATGGCCGAGTGCGACCTTCGGCTACAACCAACTCACTGGCGGAGCGGGCCTGTGCGACGGCGTCGAGTTGGCAATTTAGCCGCTAAATTCCAAGCTGAAGGAGACAACCCCCGAAGAATTCCAACTCAAATAAAACAGCGGTCCCAAGCGCAGTCATTGATCAGCCTGTATCACCCGACCTCCGCTGCCGACCGGCGAACAGCGATTTGCGGATGACCGCGTGCACGCCCCAGTTGCCGTCGACGACTTGCGTCACGCCAAAATCCACGGCCACCGACATCAGCGAAATCGCCTCGTCTTCGCTCAGCCGCATGGCGGTCATCAGGAAGCGCCGGGTCTTGCGGAAGGCATCGCGCATGGCCGGGTCGAGCGAAGACTTTTCGTAGATGGCGCTGCGCGCCTTGTCGCCGAACTCCTTCAGGTAGTTAGGGTGGCTGAAGCCGTGGATCACCCACTCGTCGGCAGTTTCCACCAAGGGGTAGTCGATGTCGGCGTAGGGTTCGCCCTGCAGCTGATCGGCCTTGCGCAGCACGATCTGGAAGACGCCGGTCAGCGAGCATTCGATGGCTGTGCCGCACAGTTCGCTGTCGCCCTGCGAGGCGTGCGGATCGCCCACCGACAGCAGCCCGCCATCGACCCCGACCCGCAGATAGACGGTGGCGCCCTTGGCAATGCGCCAGTTGTCCAGGTTGCCGCCGAAGCATGAGGGCGGCACCGAGTCGACGAGGCCGGTCTCGGCGGGCGCGACGGCGATCACGCCGAAGTGCGGGCGCACCGGGATGGTCACGCCCTGCAGCACGCCGTGGTTCTCGACGATCGATGCACGGTCGACCGGAATGCCGGGATAGTCGATGGTGGGATGCAGTACGCCGTTGGGGTCGAGCTGCGGCGTCCAGCGAAAGTTGTAGACGGCGTGGGCGCACGCATGGCCCTGGCTGCAGTCGACCTCGTAGATGGTCACCACTTCGCGCTGCCGGGGCTCTTCGATCAGGTCGTCGTAGTGAAAGCCCCACCAGGCGGCGGCATTGCTGCCGAAGGCCCGGCCCTCGTACTTGGCGTCGGCCGCCAGGCGCGGCGCAAGGTCGAGGATGCGCACCTCCAGCACGTCGCCGGGCTGCGCGTCCTTCACGTAGATGGGCCCGGTGCAGATGTGCACGCCAAAGCCCTCGCCGCTGCCCCGGCCGTAGATCGATGCGTCGGTGGGGCCGGCGCCGCGGCGGTCCACAGCCTTGTGCTCGCGCGTCCACTGAAAAACGCTCTCGGCGCCGGAGTCGCCCTTGATCATGCGTTCGTGGTCGTCGTAGGCGTGCTGGGTCAGCGTCTCGATGGTCACGATGTCGCCGGAGGCAATGGTCAGCACGGGCGGAATCGAGCGGCCGAAGTAGCCCCAGTGAATGGTTTGCGCAGTAGCCGGCAGATGGTGGTGACGGCCCGCCGCGGCGCTGGTGTCGTGTGGCGCGGCCGTTGTTGCTTGCGCGGCAATTTCGATGGTGCCGGTTGCATCGCCGGCCGGTGCCCGCGCGTCGATGCGAGCGGTGAAGGGCACCGGGTCTTCGGCCGGAGACTCGAAGTAGCCCGAAGGCCAGCCGCGGCGGATGCGCTTGCGCAGCGACTGCTGGCTGACCTCGTTGGCCTGCTGCCGGTACTGGCGAGGCGACATGCTGTAGCGGTCGCGGAAGCAGTGGCTGAAATGCGCCGGGTCGTTGAAGCCCCAGCGAAAGCAGATGTCCGAGATCGACAGGTGTCCGTACTGGCGATTCGCGAGGTCGGCGCGGCACCGTTCGAGGCGGCGCTGGCGCACGTAGGCGGTAAAGGTCTGGCCAAGGCCCTCGAAGAGCTTTTGCACCAGGCGCTCCGACACGCGCCCATGGGCCGCCACCGCGGCCAGCGACAGCGATGCGTCGCTCAGGTTGGCATCGACGTACTGGCAGAGCCGGTGCACCGTGGCAGCCTGGGTGCTGCTGATGGCAGGCAGGGCGGTGTCTCGCTGTGCGGCCAGGCTGGTTGCGATGAACTCCGACAGGGCGGACTCGACCGGTGCGACGTCGTCATCGTTCAACGTGTCGAAGGCGTCGGCCAGCGCGGTCAGCGTGCCTGCGAACATGCGGCCCAGGCCCGCTCGGCCCGGCAAGTGGCCGAGCGCGAAGCCGGGGTTGCCGGGCAGCCGGGCCTTCAGGCTGGCGCGCGGCATGGACACCATGAACTGCCGGAAGTTGGAACGGAAATCCAGCCCAGCCTGCGCCTGGGCCGGTCCGAAGACGATGTCACCGGGAGCCAGTTCGATGGTCCGCTGGCCGTCGTGCAGCGCGGCATCGCCGCTCAGATGCAGCGCGAGCCAGATGGCGTCGGCCGTGTCGCCCAGCCGCTGGATGGTTTGAGGCGACGAGGTGATGCGCGCCATGCCGACCCCGCGTGCAGTGCGCCCCGCCGTCAGGGTGCCGTACAAGGGAGCCGCTGCCGGCGCCATTTCGGGCCTGAGGCGGTGCAGATGCAATGCATCGCGCCAGGCATGGGGCCGCTGGTGCACCGGATAGGAGTCGGTCGAGAACTGTTCGAACTGCACGGCGGCGCTTTCTGGTTGCTTGCGCAGGGTGCGCAAGACACGTGCCACGCGCCATGCCCGGCGTTGGCACGCTACTGGCTTGCCGCAGGTGCATGTCGAACTCCGGGGCGGGGCGCGGCAGCCGCATCGACAACGGCTGCCGCAGCTGCCTCAACTTGCCGCGATGTCTCCCATCTTTCACATGATTGCCGGTGCACCAGAACCGGTCGCTCCTTTCAGCCACGCGGTCGAAACCGACGGCTGGGTGTTCGTTACGGGGCAGATGCCTTTCACCGGCGTTTCGCTGGATGAGCCTTATCCCGAGGGCATCGAGGCGCAGACGCGGCAGGTATTGAAGAACCTGCAGACCGTGCTGGCCGGTTGCGGGCTGGGCCTGGAACACGCGCTTTCAGTTCGCGTCTATCTGACACACTTCGACGAGGACTACGAGGCGATGAACGCGGTCTACGCCAGCCATTTCGCGAGTGGGCGAAGGCCCGCCCGCACCTGCATTGGTGTGACGGGGCTGGCCAAGGGCGCGCGCATCGAGATCGATCTGGTGGCGCGGCGCGGCTAGCGCCCCGCGTCAACCGCATCGGCCAGTTCGGCCAGTTCTGCGAGCGTGCGGAAGTGGTAGTCGGGTTCGGTGCGCTCGGGTTCGATGGTTCCGCCGGAGCCTTTTTGCGCATGGCGCCGCTCGATCCAGCAAGTGGCAATGCCCAGTTCCTTCGAGATGCCGATGTCGTGGTACTGGCTTTGAGCCACGTGCAGGTTGTCGGCCTGCTTGTAGCCCCAAGCGCCTTCGAAGCGGCCGCGGGCGTAGGCGAAGTAGCGCGCATCGGGCACCGCCGAGCGAAGGTAGGCGAGCATGCCTCCCTCGAAGTCGATCAGCGTGCCGACCACGTCGAACGTAAGAACCTTGAAATCTTGCAGGGACATGCGAATAGCTCCAATCGGTGCGGACAAGGCAAGAGATGCCGTTCGTCGATGAGCATAGGAGCGGCGGGGGTCTTGTCCGAACCGAAGTGGGCCGTTGAATCAGCATGGGATTTCGCAATCGGTGCCGTGCCGGCATCTTCTTCGGCGACGCCGTCAAGCGAACGCTTTCCTTGACGAAACATTAATTACATCTGGACGCAAGCTGGGGTATTTGGCTGGGCCTTTTCCCCGTCCGCGGCGCCATTTGCGTGCGGCTGCCGTTGTCGATTGAGTCGGCAAGGTGCGTTCCCGCGCTCCCTGGCCTGCCTCAAACGAGGTACCCGATGGGGTATGTCACGAGTTAGTACGTCTGTTTACATTGACCCTGCGGAACGGGATCCGGGGCAGTGGAGGCAACTTTTCAAACGCCTGCCTGGATGCGGTCGCAAGAACCTAAGCATTAAGGAAGAGGCTGTGAACAAGACTATTCGCGTTTTTTGGAATTCTCCAGTCGACACGCCCCCCGTCGACACCGTGGGCACCGTGGACGGCCATTCGCTGCACGCCATCGCTTTGTCTGTGCTGTTGCTGGGCGCAGCCCTGGCCCTGCCCGCGGGCGCCGCCGGCGGCACCGGCGGCCAGCCCGTGGGCGAGACCACCCTGCACGCTGGCGACGGCGGCAGCGACGGCCAGGGCGGCTCCGGTGGGCTCAATGACACCAGCGTCAACGCCCATGGCGGCGACGGCGGCGCCTCCACCGAAGCCGGCCCCAGCGCCGGCAGCGCCGCCGACATCGGCAGCTTCGGCGGTGCCACCCCGGGTGCGGGCGGTGCGGCCGGTGCCGCCACCACCGAGGTCTCCCCCGGCGTGTGGCAAGGCGACGCGGGCGGCGCCGGCCAGTCCCAGACCGGCGACCTCGGCGGCGGCAACGGCTACGGCGGCGGCGGCGGCGGCGGCCAGATCGGCAACGCCATGAGCCCGGCCACCACCGCGGCCACCTTCTCCGCCACCGGCGGGGCGGGTGGCGCCGGCGGCAACGGCTACTGGGCCGCGGGCGGCGGCGGTGCGGGCGGCCACGGCGCCACGCTGCTCGACCCCCTGGCCGATGCGACCGCCAGCGGCGTCTTCACCGGCGGCGCCGGCGGCGCGGGCGGCGATGCCTTCTCCCAGGCCGGCGGCGGCGGCAGCGGCGGCAGCGGGCTGTGGCTGCGCAGCGCCACCCCAGGGCGCACCCTGACCCACAGCGGCACCTCGGCGGGCGGCGCTGGCGGCGCAGGCGGCGCTGAACTGTTGCCGGCGCGCAGCAACGCCGCGGGCGGCGGCGGGGGTGCCGGCGGGGCCGGCCTCACGCTCGCGGGCAGCACGGCACTGACAGTGGTCAACACCGGCCAGCTCCTGGGCGGCGCCGGTGGCGCGGGCGGTGCCGGCGGCGGCGGCGTGGGCGGCACCGGCACCCCGGGCAACGGCGGCGATGGCGGGGCCGGGCTGGCCTCGGCCGGCGCGGGCGGCGCGATCGTCGTCAACAGCGGCACCATCGCTGGCGGGGCGGGCGGTGCGGGCGGAGCCAGCAGCAACGGCGGGCCCGCAGGTCTTCCGGGTGCCGGCGGCGCCGGGGTGAGGGGCGCCGACCTGGACCTGCAGAACAGCGGCACCCTGGCCGGCGGGCTGGGCGGCGACGGCGTCACACGCGCGCCGGCGGTGGCCTTCACCGGCGGCAGCAGCAACCGCCTGGTGCTCAACGCGGGCGGCACGCTGCTGGGCGCGGTGGCCATCGACAGCGGCGCGAGCGCGCGCCTCGTGGCGGGCACCAACGGATTGGACCTGGGCAATGCGCTGCTGCTGGGCGGCACCGGCACCATCGACAGCAACGGCCACGGGCTGGGCTGGTCGGGCCCGATCTCGGGCGCGGGCGAGCTGGTGAAGGTGGGCGCGGGCACATTGACCCTGAGCGGGGCGAACACGTACACGGGCGCCACCCGGGTGGCGGCGGGCAGCCTGCGCGCGGGGGCAGCCAACACCTTCAGCAGCGCGAGCGCGTTCACGGTGGACGCGGGGGCGGTGCTGGACCTGGCGGGCCACAGCCAGACCATTGCGGGCATGGCCAGCGCGGGCACGGTGTCGCTGCTGAGCGGCTCGCCGGGGGCGACGCTGACGGTGCAGGGGCCCTGGGTGGGCAACGGCGGCACGCTGCGCCTGGGCACGGCGCTGGGGGGCAGCGGCAGCCTGAGCGACCGGCTGATCCTGAGCGGCTGCACGGCGATTGCCAGCGGCACGACCAACATCCAGGTGACGAACCTGGGCGGGCTGGGGGCGCTGACGGTGGGCAGCGGGATCGAGGTGGTGACGGCGATGAACGGGGCCACGACGACGGCGCAGACCACGCGCGATGCGTTCCGCCTGGCGGGTGGGCATGTGGATGCGGGGGCGTATGAGTACCGGCTGCATGCGGGGGATGCCTCGGGGGCGGGGGAGAACTGGTATTTGCGGTCCACCACCACCGTCGTTCCCCCGGGCGACGGCGGCAAAACGCCCACAGACGGCGGCGGCGGCGCCGCGGCGCCGGGTGACGAGGGTCTTGCCGCCCCCGGCCCCGTGCTCGGCTTGGTCGTGCCCACCTACCGCGCCGAAGCCGCGCTGTATGCGGCGCTGCCTAGCCAGTTGCGCCAAGGCAACCTCGCGATGATCGGCGACCTGCACAAGCGCATAGGCGACGACGATGCAAAGGGCACCGCTGCAACTTCGACAAACCCCGCAGGCTCGGAGCGCCGCGCCTGGGCCCGCGTGCTCTCCACCGACATCGACATTCGCCAGGGCGGCACCGTCTCGCCTTCCAGCAAGGGGCGCCTCACGGGCTTCCAGGCCGGCACAGATTTGATGGCCGCAACCAACTGGCGCGCCGGCCTCTACGTGGGCCAGCTCGACGGCGATGCGCGGGTCAACGGCTTTGCAAGCGGCCTGCAGAACCAGCACGTGGGCCGCAACGACCTGCGCAGCCAGTACTTCGGCATCTACGGCACCTACACCGGCAACGGCGGCTTCTATGCCGACGCGGTGGTGCAGTCGGGCCGGCACCGCTACACGGTCGAGCCGGTGCTGGGCGCGGGCGTCGAAGGCAAGGGCCGCAGCCTGCTGGGTTCCATCGAAGTGGGGCAGGCCTTTGCGCTGGGCGCCAGCGGCTGGAGCGTCGAGCCGCAGCTGCAACTGGTGCACCAGCACATGGACCTGGACAACTCGGTCATCCCCGGGGCAATCGTGCAGCCGGAGGCCGACAGCGGCTGGATCGTGCGTGCAGGGGTACGCGTCAAGGGCACGGTTGCCACCGGCGTGGGCACGCTGCAGCCTTACGGGCGCTTCAACGTCTACCGGAGCTCGAGCGGCGCGGACATTGCACGCTTTGTCAACGGCGCGAGCCGCACCGACATCGCATCGTCCACCGGCGGCACGAGCACCGAGCTGGCCGGCGGCTTCACCCTGGCGCTCGGCGACAGGACGAGCGTGTATGGCGAAGTGGGCAAGCTGTGGGCCTCGGGCGGTGACACCAGGGTGAAGAGCTCGATCAATGCATCGGTGGGCGTGCGCGTGAAGTGGTGAGGCGAGCATTGCCGCGTGCGCTGGCGCAGTGGCCGGAATCCGACTGCGCCAGCACACCGACGCGGTGTCTACCTACAACAAAGCCTGCATGAAAGAGCCACGTTCGGCATGCAGGCGGGCGACGGCGCGCCTGGCATCCAACATCGACATTGATTGGGGCCCGGCGAATGCCCACCATGAACAAGCTCAAGCATCTACCCCGCCTTTTCAAGGAGGCGGCCATGGCCTGGGTCGACGACTTCGCTCCCAGCATGGGCGCGGCGATCTCGTACTACACGATGTTCTCGCTCGCGCCCTTGCTGGTGATCGTCATTGCGGTGGCGGGCGCGCTCTTCGGCACCGAGGCCGTGCAGGGCCAGATTGCCGCGCAGCTCTCGGGACTGATCGGGCAGGAGGGCGCGCAGGCGGTTCAGGCCCTGGTCAAGAGCGCCAACGAGCCGTCTCGCGGACTGATTGCCGGCGCCATCAGCGTGGTGGTGTTGATCGTCGGCGCCACCACTGTGTTTGCCGAACTGCAAAGCGCGCTCGACCGCATCTGGCATGTGCCCGAACGCGCGAAGCCGAGCGGCGTATGGGGCATTCTGCGTGCCCGGGTGCTGTCGTTCGGCCTGATTCTGGGGCTGGCCTTTCTGCTGATGGTGTCGCTCGTTGTCAGCGCCGTGCTGGCGGCTGTGGGCAGCTGGAGCAGCGGGCTTTTTCCGGGGTGGGAGCTTTTGCTGCAGGTTGCCAATGCGCTGGTCACGCTGGGCATTCTCACGCTGCTGTTCGCAATGATCTTCAAGCTGATGCCGAGCACGCCCATTGCATGGCCCGACGTGTGGATTGGCGCGGCGGTAACCGCGGTTCTCTTCGAGGTCGGCAAGGTGCTCATTGGCCTGTACCTCGGAAAAAGCAGCGTCAGCGAATCGTTTGCGGCGGCCGGTTCGCTGGTGGTGCTGCTGGCCTGGGTGTATTACGCCGCGCAGATCTTCCTGCTGGGCGCGGAGTTCACCAAGGTCTACGCCAACGCCCAGGGCTCGGTCGCAGCCTCCAGGGCGCAGGCTGCGACAGAGGCCGCAGCGGAGCAGGCCCGCATGGGCACAGACGGCGCCGCTGCACGGCAGCCCGCAACGGAGAAGCTCGAGGCCATCGAGAAGATGGAAAACGCGCAGCGGGCACTCGAGGTGCGCACAAGGAAGGCCACTGCCAAGCTGCTGCAGCAGGCCATCGGCCTGTTTGCAATCAGCGTGACGACCACGCTGCTTGCGCGGCGGCGCAAGCAGCGCCGCCGCCGTGCCGCGCGCATGCAACGGGAAATCCGCCGCACGGGGTGAGGCGGGATCCGGTGCTCACTCAGACCGCGTCAGCCCGAAGAAGGAATCGAGTATGTGAAAGTGATCGTCATGGAACTGGTCTTCCATGCCGGCCAGTTTTGCAATGGGCACCCACTCGGCGGATGACGCGTCGTCGCCGGCCGTCAGCTCCGGCGGGCGGCGCGGGCCCAGGTCGAACCAATGCGCGTGGGTAATGACGCGGCCCTTCTGGCTGCGGTCCGGGTTGTCGAACACCTGCACCGCCTTGAATGCGCTTTGAATGTCGCTGTCGAGCAGGCGCAAGCCGGTTTCCTCGTCGAGCTCGCGCAGGGCCGACTGCCACACCGTTTCTCGCGGCTCGAGATAGCCGCCCGGCACCGCCAGCATGCCCTTGCCCGGGGAGCGGCCACGCCGGATCAGCAGCACCTGGTCGCCGCACTGAACCACCGTGTCGACCGTGACGAAGATGACAGGGTAGGGCGTGCCGGCCCACATGGCCTTGTCCTGGCGCAGGCTCTCCCATTCCTGCACCAGCGCGGCATAGTGCGGCAGCTTCGCCCAGGCGCTCAGGAACTGCAGCGTGCTGGCGGGCGCCTGGCTCACCAATGCGGCCAACGCCGGCTCCAGCGACCCATCGGCCGCTGCTCCAAAGTACGCATCGCGCAAGGCGCTGGCGTGAATGTCGCCCTGCAAGCCGGTGTCGTCGAGCGTCCATTGCGGAAAGTCGCGCAGGTACACGCTGGTCGCGTCCTTCAGGTGGCCTACCAGCACCACCGACGGTTGGCCGGGGTACATCTCGGCCACGCCCTGCTTCACGGCGGCCACCCAGCGTGCCTGGTCGTAGTAGTCGCGCACGGGCAGGAACTTCACGCGCTCCCGGTCCGCCGGCGGAAGCGCGAGGCGGATCATTTCCGCACGCTCCTCCCAGGTGAAAGGGTTGCGCGGCGTGCGGGCCTGGAAAGACGAGCCCAACACCACGACGCACTCGGGCGCCGAGGCCAAAGCGCGCCGCAGCAGCGCCAGCTGGGCGTTGTGGAAGATCTGGAACCGGCCGATGTAGACGGCGACGTCGTGCGTCCGGGATGGTGCTTCAGGTGTGGCTTGTTGTTGGTTTGTCATGGGGTTCTCAAGACAGTTTGGCTGCAATCGGCATCTGGCGTCCGGAGCCGAAGGCTCGCGCCCTGACCCGGACGATCGGCGGCGATTGCCGCCGCTTGTATTCGTTGCGCGCGACCATGCCGCGGATGCGCTCGACAAGCGCTTCGCCGGAAGGCTGCGCCCGCAGGGTGTCGACGAATTCGCGCGCCTCCTGGTACTCGTGCTGTGCGAGCCGCGGCCCCTCGATCAGCAGCTTGAGGATCTGATCGAGCACGGGATAGGGCGGCAGGCTGTCGACATCCTTCTGGCCCGGCGCCAGCTCGGCCGAGGGCTCCTTGTCGATGATGGCCTGGGGAATGATCTCTCTGCCCGCTGTTTCGTTCAAGTGCCGCGAGAGAGCGAACACCTCGGTCTTGTAGAGATCGCCGATCAGGCCCAGGCCGCCGTTGGTGTCGCCATAGAGCGTGCAATAGCCGACCGAGATCTCGGACTTGTTGCCCGTGGTCAGCAGCAGGTGGCCGAAGCTGTTGGAGTACTCCATGAGAGTGGTGCCCCGTACGCGCGCCTGAAGGTTCTCCAGCGCCACGCCGTGCAGCTCGCCGCCGAATGCCGATTCGAAACCTTGCGTGAACTGCGACACGATGCCCGCAATGGCATGGTGCTTCAGCGGCACGCCCAGGTTGCGGCACAGGGCTTCGGAGTCGCTGACCGAACCTTCCGATGAAAAGCTCGACGGCATCGTGATGCCGACCACGTTCTCTGCCCCTAGCGCTTCGACCGCCAGCGCCAGCGTCAGCGCCGAATCGATGCCGCCCGACGAGCCCACGACCGCCTGGCTGAAGCCGCAGCGCCGTGCATAGTCGCGCAGGCCCAGCACGATCTGCTGGCGGTAGAACTCCAGGGCGGACAAGCCCTCCGGTGCCACCGGCGACGGAGCCTTGCCGGCCGGCGTCAAGAAGCGGCCCTTGTCGAAACACAGCGTGCTCACATCCTCCGCAAAGCGGCGAGCCTCGTACACCACACCGGCCTGCGGCTCGACCGCAAACGACGCGCCGTCGTACACGAGCTGGTCATGGCCGCCCACCTGGTTGACGTAGAGAATCGGCAGGCCATTGCGACGGCTGGCTGCGCCGAAGATCTGGTGCCGCTGCTCGCGCTTGCCAATGTTCGAAGGGCTCGCGTTGATCGACACCACAAGGTCGGGCGCCGCATCGCGCATGCGTTCGAACGGATTCACGAGGTAGTCCTGTCCCTCGTCATTCCAGCCGTCTTCGCAGATCAGCAGGCCCACCTGAAAGTCGCGGATGCGAAGCACGCGCGCCACGTCGGGCCCCGGTTCGAAGTGCCGGCGCTCGTCGAAGATGTTGTAGGTTGGCAGCAACTGCTTGGCGTATTCGAGCAGCACTTCGCCCCCGCGAATGACGCGCAGCACGTTGCGAAGCTTCTTGCCTGCGCCTTCGCGCCGTGCCGGCAACCCCACGGCCCAGTGCAGCGCCGGCATCTGGCGGGATGCCGACAGAAGCTCTTCGAAAGCGGCCTCCACGCGGTCCATGAAGCCTTCTTCTTCCAGCAGGTCGGCCGGGTAGTAGGCGGTGAGCGACATCTCGGAAAACACGACCAGGTCGGCTTCTTCGGACGAGGCCTTGCGCGCAGCCTCGATCATTCGCGCGGCATTGCCGCGCAGGTCGCCAATTGTGTAGTTGAGTTGGGCGGCGGTGATTCGGAGCATGGCTCTCAACTTTCGATGTGAAACACCTGGCGCAGATAAGCCAGGAAGGTCTGGTCTTCGCACAGCGTCTTGCCCGGGCTGTCGGACAGCTTGGCCACGGGTTGGCCATTGCATCCGGTGAGCTTCATCACGATGTTCAGCGGCGTAAGGCCCACGTCATTGGTGAGGTTGGTGCCTATGCCAAAGCCGGTCTGCGTGCGGTCGGCGAAGGTGCGGTACAGCCGGATGGCCGTCTGCAGATCGAGCCCGTCGGAGAACACCAGCCGCTTGGTGTGCGCATCGATGCGCAGCCTTGTGTAGTGCGCCAGCGCCTTCTCGCCCCAGACGACCGGGTCGCCCGAGTCGTGGCGAAGGCCGTCGAACAGCTTGGCAAAGTACAGGTCGAAGTCGGCCAGGAAGGCGTCCATGCCGACCACGTCTGTCAGCGCCACACCCAGGTCGCCGCGGTACTCCTGCACCCAGCCTTCGAGCGCCGCATTCTGGAAGTCGCGCAGCCGCACGCCCAGTGCCTGGTAGGTTTGCAGGTATTCGTGGGCCATGGTGCCGATGGGCACCAGCTCCAGCTCCTTGGCCAGCAGCACGTTGGAAGTGCCCTTGAAGTACATGGGCACTTCGCGCTTGAGCGTGGTGACCACCTCCCGCTGCCAGTCGCGCGAAAAACGGCGGCGTACGCCGAAGTCGAAAAACTCGAAAGGGTGCCGGGCCGCCGGCTCCTGGGCAAAGCCGCGCAGCAGTTCGATCTTGGCCTGCAGGCGCTTGCGGCCCTCGGCCAGAGCGGCCTCCGCATCGAAGCGGCGGAAATACAGCTCGTTGACCATCGCAAGAACGAAGATCTCGAACCCCATGGTGTGGACTTGCGGCCCGACCGCCCGGATGTGCAGCGCATCGCCTTCCACCGTGGCCGAGATGAACTCGCGCTGAAAGCTGAAGATGCGCAGGAAGTCGACGAAGTCGCTCTTGATGTAGCGCAGGCTTCCCAGGTAGGCGAGTTCGCTGGGTGCAAAGCGCAGGGTGCAGAGGTGGTCGAACTGCTCGTTGACGTCCGAAAGCAGTTCGGCCAGCGGATAGGCGGGCTGGTTGCGGCAGACGAAGGTGTACTCGGCCTGCGTTTGCGGGTGGCTGTGCAGCATGGCCTGCCACATGGTGAACTTGTACAGGTCGGTGTCCAGCAGGCTGCGGATGATGGGTTGCATGGTGTGGTCCTTCGCTGTTCGTTCGGTCAGGTGTTGGCGGTCAATATGGAAAGCACTTCGGCGCTGGTGAGAAGCCGGGCGCCGCGGTCGCCCATGTCTTGCAAGAACGCCTGGTGCTGCGCCTCGAAGCCGGTTACCGGGCTCATGCAATCGGTAACGAGCACCAGCTTGGCGCAATTGCCGGAGGGCAGGTTGGCGGCAATGTGCTCGGTGGTGGCCTTCACGCAATGGCTGCTGGCTTCGCCGGCAATCACGATCAGGTCGGCCCGGTCGAGCGACTCCACCAGCGGCATGTTGAGCAGGGTGGCGGGGTCGTCCTCGTCCGGCACTTCGGCCTGAATGGCGCTGTAGTGTTCGGTCCAGGGGTTGCTGCCCTTGCCGACCTTTTCCACTACGCGCAGTTGCTCGTCTTCCCAAGCGTTGTAGGCGGCCTTGACCGCGGGGTGCACGTTGTGGCCCCAGCTGCCGATCTCGCAATGCACCGGCCACACCATCAGCGTGTAGCGGCCCCGGCGCTCGAGCTCGTCGATATAGGCCAGCGCCCGGGGCAGGGCAGCAGGGTCGCGCGGACGGTAGTCGCCGGCATTGACCTGGGCCGCAGTGATCGAGGTGAATGGCGGCACACCCCCGCCGTCGCGCGTTTGCCAGAACGTAGGGTGCGCAATGTCGAGCCGGTGGTGTGAATCCAGCGTGACGGTGATACCGCCAATGCCTTGCGCGCCCTCGCGAATGAGTTGGGCCAGCCGCAGCATGTCGGCATGTGCACCCGCAACCGGCAGGGCCGGCTGCAACGGCGCGCCCGTGGCTGCGTCTGCCGGAAGCCAGTTGGCCGGAAGGTCGCAGAAGTCGTTCTGCGGATCGATCAGAAGGAGTTGGATGTTCTGCTTCATGGTGTTCTCTTTGATAGAGTTGTACTGTGCAACTATATGGGTTGCATAGTACAACTTAGTGGGAAGAAGTCAAGCGCCAAGCTCCGAGGCGTCGCGCGGGCTGAACGTGCGGGGGAACAGGGCTGCCTGAGACCGGTCGCGCAAGCGGTAACCCATGGCCGGCCGGCCGAAGGTGCCTTCTACGGTGCCGGCTTCTTCCATGAAGCCGGCGTCGAGCATCCGCTTGCGGAATGCGCTCTTGTCGACAGGGCGGCCCAGCACGACCTCATAGGTGTGCTGCAACTGCGGCAGCGTGAAGGGTTCGCCCAGCAGAAAGGCGGGCAGCGAGGTGTATTCCACCTTGCTGCGCAGGCGGGCAATGGCGGCTTCGAGGATTTCGGCGTGATCGAAGGCCAGGCGCTTGCGGGCGGCCGCGGTGGCCTCGATCCATTCGACCTGCGCGGCGTTCGCTCCTTTTTCGAGCACCAGGTCCTGGCTCGGCACGAGCGCGAAGAACGCGTGCGTGGTCGACCAGCCCCGGGGGTCGCGGCTTGCGTCGCCCCAACTGCCCAGTTGCTCCAGGTACGGCGCGGAAACACCGGTTTTTTCTTGCAGCTTGCGCAAGGCGCAGCCGAGCAGGCTGGCGTCCTTGTCGACGTCGATGAACCCTCCCGGCAGGGCCCAGCGACCCGGGAACGGCTCGTGGGCATCGCTGGGGCGGCGCATCAGGACGACCTTCAGTTCATCTTCCAGCACGGTGAAGATGACGACGTCGACAGTGACCAGCGGCCTCGCGAATTTCAATTCGGCCGGTGTGTTGGAAGGTTTCAAGACCGGGCCTCCTTTCTAAAGAGGTTGCACTGTACAACTCCAATGGACCGGCCGACAGGGCGGGTTAACCTCCGCGACCTGTGGATTCCCTGATCGCCGCCTCCGCGCGGGCGCTTGCCGCTGGCGATGCGCTCGGCGCCCTCAAGCGGGTCGCCCTGCGTGACGATCCGCCTGCGCTGGCGCTGCGCGGTATTGCCATGGCGCAGCTTGGCGAGCACCCGCGCGCGCGAGAGCTCTTGCGGCGGGCCGCCCGCGGCTTTGGCGCCCATGAGGAACTGGCGCGCGCCCGCTGCCTGGTTGCCGAAGCAGAGGTCGCGCTGGCGATGCGCGACCTTGGTGGATCGCCGCGCGCTCTTGCCGCGGCAGCCGCCACGCTCGAGGCACATGCCGACCATGGCAATGCGCTGCAGGCGCGGCTGATTGCGGCGCGCAAGTTCCTGCTGCTCGGCCGCCTCGACGAGGCGGCGGCCACGCTGGCGCCGCTCGATGCGCGCGGCCTTGCCCCGTCGCTGGCAGCCGTGGCGGAGCTCACCGCGGCCGAGCTGGCGCTGCGGTCGCTGCGCACCGGCGCGGCGCAGGCGGCGCTCGCCCGTGCGCATGAGGCGGCCGAACGCGCGCGCGTGCCGGCGCTCCTGGCCGAGGTGGCGGAGGCGCGTGCCGCGCTCAGTCGTCCCGCCGCGCGGCGCCGCTCCGCCGGCGGCGAAGAGACGCTGCGCCTGGACGAGGTGGAAGCGCTCCTGGCTTCGGACGCGCTGGTGGTCGACGCATGCCGCCGCGGGGTCGGCGCGGGCGATGCATGGCGGCCGCTGGCCCGGCGCCCGGTGCTCTTTGCATTGGCGCGCGCGCTGGCGGAGGCTTGGCCCGGCGATGTCGATCGCGAAGCGCTGATCGCCTATGCGTTCAACACCCGCCACCCCGACGAGACGCTCCGGGCGCGCCTGCGGGTCGAAGTCGGCAGGCTGCGCGCGCTCATTGCGCCGCTGGCGGGCATCGAGGCGACGGCGCGGGGTTTTGTCCTCAAGCCGCACGGCGGGCGCGAGGTTGCCGTGCTGGCACCGCCCATCGATGGCGACCAGGCGTCGCTGCTGGCGCTGCTCTCCGACGGGGCGGCGTGGTCGACCTCGGCGCTGGCGCTGGCATTGGGAGCCAGCCAGCGCACCGTGCAGCGCGCACTCGCCGAACTGGAGGCTGCCGGGCGCGTGCGGGCCATCGGGCGGGCGCGGGCTCAGCGCTGGCTTTCGCCGCCGCTGACCGGATTCACGACGATCTTGTTACTCCCCGCTGCGCTGCCGATTGAATAGAGTTGTCTCCAAGGCCCCGATCCCGGGGCGCAAACAAGGAGCAGCAATGAGCACTGGCAGCAAGGCAGGCAAGGACCAGACCCCCGTGACGGCGCGCGCAGCCGAAATCGTTCGCGAGTACGGCCCCTTGGCGGGCGAGGCGAGCGTGGGCGGCGTGACCCACGACGGCCAACGCGTCTGGGCCGCCACGCGCGACGGGCTGATTGCCTTCGATCCCGTGAGCGGAGAGACCACGCGCACGCTGGCTTGCGCCGGAGATGCCGGCACCGCGTTCGACGGCACTCATCTGTATCAGATCACCGAGGCGCGCATCGACAAGATCGATCCGGCAACGGGCACCGTGGTGGCATCGATTCCCGCCCCGGGCAACGGCAGCGACTCGGGGCTCACCTGGGCCGAGGGCAGCCTGTGGGTGGGCCAGTACCGCGACCGCAAGATCCGCCAGATCGACCCGGCCACCGGCGCCGTGCTGCGCACCATCGAGTCCAACCGCTTCGTTACCGGCGTGACCTGGGTCGACGGCGAACTGTGGCACGGCACCTGGGAGGGCGACGAGAGCGAGCTCCGCCGCATCAACCCCGAAAGCGGCGCCGTGCTCGAGCGGCTCGAGATGCCGCGCGGCACCGGCGTGAGCGGGCTCGAATCCGACGGGGGAGACCTTTTCTATTGCGGCGGCGGAGGCAGCGGAAAAGTCCGCGCCGTGCGCCGTCCGAAAACAGTCGCCAGGGCGTGAGCGAATCTGCCCGCGAAACGATTCATCGAAACCAAGGAGCACATCGTCATGAACACCGCCGTTGCCGAAACCGGCATTGCCCATCATCCCGTCGTTGCCAAGGACCGCTGGCTCACGCAGCGCAAGGCGCTGCTGGCCCGCGAAAAGGAACTGACGCGCCTGCGCGACCAGATTGCCCGCGAGCGCCGCGCACTGCCGTGGACCCGCGTCGAGAAGAACTACACCTTCGACACGCCCGACGGCCCGCGCACCCTTGCAGATTTGTTCGAAGGCCGCCGCCAGTTGCTGGTGCAGCACTTCATGCTCGGCCCCGATTGGGAGCAGGGCTGCCCGAGCTGTTCCTACATGGCCGACCACGTCGACGGCATGAAGGTGCATCTCGAGCACCGCGACGTCACGCTGCTGGCGGTTTCTCGTGCGCCGCTCGACCAGATCGAGCGCTTTCGCCGGCGCATGGGCTGGCAGTTCAAGTGGGTGTCGGCCTTCGGCAGCGATTTCAACTACGACTTCGGCGTGAGCTTCAAGTCAGAGGAGTGGGCCGAGGGCCAGGGCGAGGTCTACTACAACTACAGCGTGCGGCCCTTCCCGGCCGAAGAGGCTCCCGGCATCAGCGTGTTCTACAAGAACGACGCGGGCGAGGTCTTCCACACCTATTCGACCTATGAGCGCGGCGTTGAAGTGATGATGGGCACATACAACCTGCTCGACCTCACCCCCAAGGGCCGCGACGAGCACAACGCGGTCTACACCATGGACTGGGTGCGCCACCACGACCGCTACGAGCCGGCGCCGGCCGCAAAACCGGCGGCCCATGCGTGCTGCCATCCGTCGAACTGATCGGCAACCGGGCTGAACTTGAAGGCATGCCGTGGAAAACCTCTGGCCCTGGTTGGTGGTGGCGGGTCTCGGCGCTGTTCATGGCCTGAACCCGGCCACCGGCTGGATGTGGGCCGCGGCCTGGGGCGTCCGGTCGAAAGACCGGGGCCAGGCGCTGCGGGCCCTGGTGCCCATCGCGGTCGGGCACGCCGGGTCGGTCGCGCTGGTGGCGGCGGCGGTGGCGTTCGGCGTGTCGATGGACCGGACGGTGATGCAAGTGGTGGCGGGCGGGCTGGTGGTCGTGGCCGCGGTGCTGCACCTCTCGGGCCGCACTCCCAAGGCGGTGCGTGCGCCGGCGGGGCATGCCGGGCTGGCGCTCTGGTCTTTCATGATGGCCACCGCGCATGGCGCCGGGTTGATGCTGGTGCCGGCGCTGATTCCGCTCTGCATGGGCGACACGCCGGCTCGGGACATTGCGGCATCGGGCTCGCTGATGCTGGCGCTTGCGGCGGTCGGGGTCCACACGGCGGCCATGCTTGCCGTGACCGCGCTGGTCGCCAGTGGGGTGTGCCGGGGGCTGAAACTCATACTTTCGAACTCGTGAGGCGCGGCGAAACAAGCAAGAAGGTACAGACTCGCGCATCTGGTTGCACATTGGCGGTGCCATGACAGCTGGTTGCAAGCTTGGCTCAGTGTTTTCCTCAGAGAACGATGGCTTGAAACTCGCTAGAGTGAAGGCGGCCGTTCAGGCTTTTGCTTCGCACACATCAAGGAAAATTTCATGAGCAAGAAAGTTGCATATGTCACCGGAGGCATGGGTGGCATCGGAACTGCCATCTGCCAGCGTCTGCATAAAGACGGCTTCACTGTCGTCGCAGGCTGCGGCCCCACGCGCGACCATGCCAAATGGCTGGCCGAGCAGAAGGCCCAGGGCTTCGAGTTCCACGCGTCGGTCGGCAATGTCGGCGACTGGCAATCCACGGTCGAAGCATTTTCCGCCGCCAAGGCGGCACACGGCCCCATCGACGTGCTCGTCAATAACGCCGGCATCACGCGGGACCGCATGTTCCTGAAGATGACGCCGGAAGACTGGAGCGCGGTGATCGAGACCAACCTCAACAGCATGTTCAACGTCACCAAGCAGGTGGTGGGCGACATGGTCGAGAAGGGCTGGGGCCGCATCATCAACATCAGCTCGGTCAACGGTGCCAAGGGCCAGGCGGGGCAAACCAACTACTCGGCCGCCAAGGCCGGCATGCACGGCTTCACCATGGCCCTGGCGCAAGAGCTGGCGAGCAAGGGCGTTACTGTCAACACCGTGAGCCCGGGCTATATCGGCACCGACATGGTGAAAGCCATCCGCCAGGAAGTGCTCGACAAGATCGTGGCCACCATTCCCGTGAAGCGCCTGGGCGAACCTAGCGAAATCGCGTCCATCATTTCGTGGCTTGCCACGGACGAGGGAGGCTATTCCACCGGGGCCGATTTCTCGGTGAACGGCGGGCTTCACATGCACTGAGCATGCTGACTGGAACCTGATCGAAAAACCCGCTTCGGCGGGTTTTTTTGTTTCCAGCGATGTGGCTTCTACGAATGGAAAGGCGCGAGAACGGCCATAAAGTTTCCCACCCGCTGGAGGCACGACATGGCAGACACAACAATCACACCGACCCGCAAACTTCCTCTCTACCGCTCCCTTTACGTGCAGGTGATCACTGCCGTGGTCATCGGCGTGCTGCTCGGGCACTTCTATCCCGCCACCGGCGAAGCCATGAAGCCGCTCGGCGATGGCTTCATCAAGCTCATCAAGATGATCATCGCGCCGATCATCTTCTGCACGGTGGTGGTCGGCATTGCCGGCATGGAAGACATGAAGAAGGTGGGCAAGACGGGCGGCCTGGCGTTGCTCTACTTCGAGGTCGTGAGCACCATCGCACTCGTGGTCGGGCTGCTGCTGGTCAACGTGCTGAAGCCCGGCGCGGGGATGAACATCGACCCGACCACGCTCGACACCAAGGCGATCGCCGCCTACACCGGCCCCGGCAAGATGACCGGTACGATCGACTTTCTGCTCAACGTGATTCCCAGCACGGTGGTCGACGCCTTTGCCAAGGGCGAGATCCTGCAGGTGCTGCTCATCGCGGTGCTGTTCGGCTTTGCACTGCACCGCTTCGGCGGACGCGGCACGCTGGTGTTCGACGTGATCGAGAAGGGCTCGCACGTGCTCTTCGTGATAGTCGGCTACATCATGAAGCTCGCGCCCATTGGTGCCTTTGGCGCCATGGCGTTCACCATCGGCAAGTACGGCCTGGGCAGCCTGTTCTCGCTCGGCAAGCTGATGGGCACGTTCTACCTGACCTGCCTGCTGTTCATCTTCGTGGTGCTGGGGCTCATTGCGCGCTTTCACGGCTTCAGCATCTGGAAGTTCATCAAGTACATCAAGGAAGAGCTGCTGATCGTGCTGGGTACTTCGTCGTCCGAATCGGTGCTGCCGCGCATGATGGAGAAGATGGAAAACCTGGGTGCGAAGAAGGCCTGCGTGGGCCTGGTGATTCCCACCGGCTATTCGTTCAACCTGGACGGCACTTCCATCTACCTGACGATGGCGGCGGTGTTCATTGCGCAGGCCACCAACACGCCGATGACGCTGACCCAGGAGATCACGCTGCTGGCCGTGCTGCTGCTCACTTCCAAGGGCGCGGCGGGCGTGACCGGGAGCGGCTTCATCGTGCTGGCCGCCACGCTGTCGGCCGTGGGCCACGTGCCGGTGGCCGGCCTTGCGCTCATCTTGGGCATCGACCGCTTCATGTCCGAAGCGCGTGCGCTGACCAACCTGATCGGTAACGGCGTGGCCACCATCGTGGTGGCCAAGTGGACTAACGAGCTCGACACCGAGCGGCTGAAGGCCGGTCTCAACAACGAGAGCTGGGTCGAGTCGCAGGAGCCTGAAGTGCTGGAAGGCGCGCGCATCAGCAAGATGGCCGATTGAATGGCCTGAAGGCACGATGACGGCCCGGTGAAGGGCCGGGTGAAGTAAAGGGCCGCGCATCGTTCCTGCAAAATGGAACGATGCCTCACAGCGTTTCCCTCATCAACACCATCGCCGCCGGCCTGGGGCTGGCGCTTGTGTTCGGCTTTTTTGCGGTGCGCCTGCGGTTGCCCGCACTGGTGGGTTACCTGCTTGCGGGCGTGATCATCGGCCCCTTCACGCCGGGCTTTGTGGCCGATGCGGGCATTGCGGCGCAGCTGGCCGAAATCGGCGTAATGCTGCTGATGTTCGGCGTGGGCCTGCATTTTTCGCTCGACGACCTGCTGGCGGTGCGCAAGATCGCCTTGCCCGGAGCGTTGGCGCAGATCGCGGTGGCCACGCTGCTCGGCGGTGCGCTGGCGCTCTGGTGGGGCTGGTCCTGGGGCGAGGCACTGGTCTTCGGGCTGGCGCTGTCGGTGGCAAGCACGGTCGTGCTGCTGCGGGCGCTTGAAAGCCTGGGCATTCTCGACTCGTTCACCGGCCGCATCGCCGTGGGTTGGCTGGTCGTCGAAGACCTGGCGATGGTGCTGGTTCTGGTGCTGATGCCGCCGCTCGCGGGAGCCTTGGGCGGCCATGCCGCCGATGCGGCGGGTTCCGCGGAGCCGCTGTGGCAGACGCTCGGGCTCACGCTGCTGCAGGTGGGCGGCTTCGTGGCGCTCATGCTCGTGGTCGGAAGGCGCGCCTTCCCCTGGATTCTCTGGCAGGTCACGCGTACCGGCTCGCGCGAGCTGTTCACGCTGTGCGTGATTGCGGCGGCCGTCAGCATTGCATTCGCATCGGCGGCGCTGTTCGGCGTTTCGTTTGCGCTGGGGGCATTCTTCGCGGGCATGGTCATGCGCGAATCGGAGTTCAGCCACCGCGCCGCGCAAGAATCGCTGCCGCTGCGCGATGCCTTCGCGGTGCTGTTCTTCGTGTCCGTGGGCATGCTGTTCGACCCCTCGGTGCTCATCGAGCGTCCGCTGCAGGTGCTGGCTGTGGTGGGCGTGATCGTGCTGGGCAAGTCGCTTGCCGCCTGCGCGCTGGTGCTGGCTTTCCGCTATCCACTGGGTACGGCGCTTACGGTGAGTGCAAGCCTCGCGCAGATCGGGGAGTTCTCGTTCATCCTGGCGGGGCTTGGCGTATCGCTCGGCGTGCTGCCGGTCGAGGGCCAGAGCCTCATTCTTGCCGGCGCGCTGATTTCAATTGCCACCAATCCGCTGTGGTTCAGCCTGATCACGCCATTGCAGAAGTGGCTGCATGCCCGTTTGCCGGTGGCTCGCGGACTCGAGTCGCGCGACCACCCCCTGGCCGAGCTGCCGACCACCACCGAGGCCAGGTACCTTTCAAGGCAGGTGGTGTTGGTGGGCTACGGCCGGGTAGGGCGGCGCATCGCGGCCGAGCTGGAGGCGAACGACATTCCCTATGTGGTGGCCGAGCAGAACCGCGAGCTGGTCGAGAAGCTGCGCGAAGCCGGCATTGCGGCGGTATGGGGCGATGCGGCCGACCCGGCGGTGCTGATCCAGGCGCACATTGCGCGTGCCCGTGTGCTGGTGGTCGCAACGCCTGACGCCCTGAACGTGCGCCAGATGATGGAAACCGCGCGCACGCTCAACCCTGCCATCGAAACCGTCATTCGCAGCCACAACGAAGACGAGGCCCAACTGCTGACCCAGCAGACCGCCGCAACGGTGTTTCTTGGCGAACACGAATTGGCGCAGGCTATGGCCCGCGACGTCGTCCGGCGGGCCGCGGTGGCGGCCTGAACCGCTGGGCACCGAAGCGTTCAGAGGTCTTCGATGACCAGTGTGCGATAGCGCTGCGCAATCGAATACGGCACGGCGCGCACCACCTCCATCAGGCGGTTCGCTTCTTCTTCGTTCTTCGTCCTGACGAGCAAGGCCGTGTGGCCTTCGCGCGCGAGCTTGGTGTAGGCGCGCACCGTGGCGGCATCGGTACCCGCCGAAGGCAGCGGGTCGTCGGATTCCTTCACGGTGGGCGTGATCTCCTCGAGCACCGTTTGCGGCGGAATCAGGTAGATCTCGTCGCCGCTCACACCCTTCTGGAGCAGCTGATGGCCGATGCGGTTGGCGTCTTCCGCGCTCGGAAACATCACCATCGAGTAGCCGCTCGGGTAAAAGGCGCCGCCGATGGTTGCTCGCATGCGGGGTTCTAGGACGAAGTTCTTCATGGTGCTGCCTCCTGGTGATGCAGTTCTTTGCTTTGCCCACCACGCTAGGCCTTCAGCGGGCCGTGCGCTGTAGGCCTGCTCCCTATATTTCCGCAGGTTGGCACGGCAAGCTTGGGCAATGCCCCGGCAGGCTCCTGTACACTGCGCCTTCTCATGTCTTGCCGCTTTTTCCCCACTGCCGATTGCGTCGCCTCCATGGCCCGCATGATGCCGCCTGCGTTTGCGCGGGCGAATGGGGCATTGGTTGCACGAATGATTACCACCATTACCACCGCGGCCACCTGAGCACGCGCAGGTGGCCGTTTCGGCAGCCACCTGGTGTATCGCTCTTCTCTCCGAATGATTGAAACCCAGCTCTGGCAGCTGGGTTTTTGTTTTTTCATCCGGAGATTTCCATGTACCGCGATCCAGTCCAGTCACTCGAACCCTTGCCCAGCCGCAGCGCGGCCCCCCACGCATTGCGCGTGGGCATGATCGGCATCGGCACCGTCGGCTCGGGCACGTTTCGCGTGCTGGCCCGCAACCAGGCCGAAATTGCGGGCCGGGCAGGGCGGCCCATCGAGGTGGTGATGGTCGCGGCGCGCAACCTGGCGCGGGCCGCCGCCGTGGTGGGCGGGAACGTTCCGCTGACGGACGACCCGCTGCGCGTTGCGACGCACCCCGACGTCGACGTGGTGGTCGAAGTGGCCGGCGGCACCGGTCCGGCACGCGACTGGGTGCTGGCCGCCATTGCCCACGGCAAGCATGTGGTCACCGCCAACAAGGCCCTGCTGGCGGTGCACGGCGCCGAAATCTTCGCGGCTGCGCGGAAGCACGGCGTGGCCGTGGCCTACGAAGGTGCGGTGGCGGTGAGCATTCCCATCGTCAAGGCGCTGCGCGAAGGGCTCACGGCCAACCGCATCGAGTGGGTGGCGGGCATCATCAACGGCACCACCAACTTCATTTTGAGCAAGATGCGCGATGAAGGGCTGGACTTCGGCGCCGCGCTCGCCGAGGCCCAGGCACTGGGCTACGCCGAGGCCGACCCGGCTTTCGACGTGGAGGGCGTCGACGCCGCGCACAAGCTCACGCTGCTGGCCGCCAATGCGTTCGGCACGCCGGTGCGCTTCGACGATGTGCAGGTGGAAGGCATCACGGCCTTGCAGCGGCTGGACGTGGCCTGCGCCGAGCAGCTGGGCTACCGCATCAAGCTGCTGGGCGTGGCGCGGCGGCGGAAAGAGGGCGTGGAACTGCGCGTCCAGCCCGCGCTGGTGCCCGCCTCGCACCTCATGGCGCATGTGAACGGGTCGATGAACGGCGTCATGGTCAAGGGCGACGCGGCCGGCGTGACGATGTACTACGGCGCGGGCGCCGGCTCGGAGCAGACCGCGTCGGCGGTGATCGCCGACCTGGTCGATGTCGCACGCCTGGCGGGCACCAGTGCCGCCCAGCGGGTGCCGCACCTGGGCTTTCATGCCCATGCAATGAACACACTGCCGGTGCTTCCTCGCGCCGACGTGTGTTCGTCGCACTACCTGCGAGTGCCCGTGCATGCAGCGAGCGGCATCGAGGCGGTGGCAGGCTGGGCCGCCGCCCAGCAGCTGCCGGTGCAGCAAATAACGCTTGCGACCGGCCAGGCCGGCGCTGCCCCGCAAGTGCTGGTGCTGACCCAACCGATGCGGCAAGCCGCGATGGACCTGGCCCTGGGCGCACTCCAGTCGCTCCCGGCGGTGGCAGGGGCGGTGGCGGCGCTGCGGGTGGAGGAACTGGCGTGAAGCGCTTCCTTCTAACTGGGACAGAATGCGCCCGAACGCGGGCGTCTGTACCGCACATGCAATGGGAGCCGCAATGGATGTCTATGGGTTGGATGAGCTTCAAGCGCGCGAAGGAAAGCGCGCGTGAAGCGCTGGTTGATGGCCGTCGCGCTGGGTGGGGCAGTCCCCGTCTTTGCTCAGCCGGCGGAGCAGCCCAAGCAAGTGGAGGGGGTGTCCTGCGAGGCGGAAGAAGCTGCGCTCGAGCGTGAGATGGACCTTGCGCGCTCCCGGGGCCAGATGCTGCGCCGGCGACAGCTGGCCGAAACCCTGGCCGCGCTGCGCACGCGTTGTCACGGCTCGGAAACTCAGCAGAGTCGCGCGGCCCGCATCGACAAGCTCGAGCAGGAGATTCGCACGCTTCGCTCGGAACTGGAGCGCGCCGAAGATCAACTGCGCGACCTGAGAAACGAGCGGCCATAGAGGGCTGCCCTGTGAGGCGCAAAGCTGCCGGCTAAAGCCGCGGCAGTTGCATGCGCACCCGGCGCGCCGCTTCTTCCTCGCGCGCATCGTCCACTTCGCGCATCACGTTGCCCAGGTCGACAGGGCCGGTGTCGCGCACGTGCGTGCCGGTCAGTACCGATTCGACGCGCAGCAGGCCGCGCTCGTACAGGTGCCAGATCTCGTCGCCGTAGTGCGTGCCCAGCAGCTCCGGCGCAAACTGGCCGAAGAAGTTGCGCAGGTTCTCCACGTCGCGCAGCAGCATGCGCCTCGCGTGGTTGTTGCCCGCCGCGTCCACCGCCTGCGGCAGGTCGATGACCACCGGGCCGTCGGCCGACAGCAGCACGTTGAACTCCGACAAGTCGCCGTGCACCACGCCCGCGCACAGCATGCGCACCACCTCCTTCAGCAGGCTGGCGTGGTGGCGCACTGCCTCTTCAGGCGTAAAGGCCACGTCGTTGAGCCGCGGCGCCGCGTCGCCGTTGGCGTCGGTCACCAGCTCCATCAGCAGCACGCCCTCAAGAAAGTTGTAGGGCACCGGCACGCGCACGCCGGCCGCTGCAAGGCGGTAGAGCGCGTCGACCTCGGCACTTTGCCAGATGGCCTCGGTCACCTGGCGGCCGAAGCGCGTGCCCTTGGCCATGGCGCGCGTTTCGCGCGAATTGCGCACGCGGCGGTTCTCGGTGTAGTCGACCGCCTGCCGAAAGCTGCGCTTGTCGGCTTCCTTGTAGACCTTGGCGCAGCGTGTTTCGTCGCCGCAGCGCACCACGTACACCATGGCCTCCTTGCCGCTCATCAGCTGGCGTACCACCGTGTCGATCAGGCCTTCGTCGACCAGCGACTGCAGTCGTGGCGGTGCTTTCATTGATGTTGCTCCCTCGGGGCCAGCGGGCGGGTCGAGAGGAAGGCCCTCAGGCTTTCCGGGCCGATCTGGTAGGCCGCATCATGCCTGTGCGCGGCGGCTTACTGCTGAGCCATACCTGCTTTCGCGCGTCATTTCAAAAGCCGCCGCACCGTTTCCACGTCGCGATTACCGAGATTCCATTCGCCAAGGGTTTGTACTTAGATGTGGTCGCAGAATTGATTTCACGGACCTGCCCATCAAGCAAGAACGGTTCGAAGCATCTCCAACCAACTTCAAGCCATTGAACACATTGAACAAAGGAAACTGAATGACCGCCTCCAAGCTCTTTTCCGCCGCTGCATTGGCCCTGGTAGCCGCCGCTGGTGCCGCTCATGCCGAAACCTATGAAGGCGTCCATCCCCTGACCTCCGCCGAGAGCCGTGCCGACGTGGCCGCCGGCGCCGTGGTTGCCGCGCGTATTGGCAATCCCTACGCCACCGGCGCCGATTCGGGGCCGGCCTATGCGCCGGTTGCCATGAACAGCCGCGAAGCCGTGCGCGCCGAAGCGGTGGCCACGGCTCGCAATGCCGATCCGTATGCCGAAGGCGCTTCCTCGGGTGTCGCCCCGATGGTGGCGGGTGCGGTGGACCGCGCGACGGTGCGCGCCCAAGCCTACGCGGCCGCGCGCGGCGACGCCTTGCCGCTGTAATTGCCGTAGCAGCCACGCTCGTCTGCAAGGACGATGTACCCAAGGGCCGGTCCTGCGAAAGCAGGTCCGGCTTTTTGTTTGGGCACGCCAGCGGCGCAATGCTGAGCTAAGGTAGCCGGTCGGCTCAAGCCAGGATCTTGAAAATGAACAACAGGCGCAAGCTCGCCGTCGCCGTATTCCTTCTCGCATGCGCAATGAGCCTGGCTGCACAGGCACAGGAGTGGCCGGCAAAGCCCGTGCGCGTGATCGTTCCCGCGCCGCCGGGCAGTTCGCTCGACCTGATCGCGCGCACGCTGGCCGACCGGCTGCGAACGATGTGGAAGCAGCCCGTCGTGATAGAGACCAAACCCGGCGCGGGCGGCCTGATCGGCATGGACGCGGTGGCCAAGGCACCGCATGACGGGTACACGCTGGGCATCGGCTTCAACGGGCCGATTGCCTTCGGCCCCTACATGTACAGCCGCATGCCCTATGCGCCCGCGCGCGACCTGGTGCCCATTGTGCTCACGACCTCGCAGCCCAACGTGCTGGCGGTGCAGGCCGGCAATCCCGCGAACACGTTGCCGGAGTTCGTGGCCTGGGCGAAGAAGCAGGGCAACGGGTTCAGCTATGCGTCGGTGGGAGCGGGGAGTTCGTCGCATCTCACGATGGAACTGTTTCGCAGCATCGCCGGCATCGAGGCGGTGCATGTGCCTTATGCCGGCTCGCCGCCTGCGGGGCTTTCGGTGGCGGTGGGCGATACGCAGGCGCTGTTCACCGTGGCGCCGGCGCTGCTGCCGCTCATTCAGGGCAAGCGCATCAAGCTGCTGGCGATCACCAGCGCAAAGCGCTCCGAGCTCATGAAAGACGTGCCCACGGTCGCGGAGTCCGGCTACCCCGGTTTCGAGGCGCTGGCCTGGAACGGCCTGTTCACCGCAAGCGGCACGCCGCCAGAGGTGGTGCGCCGCATCAATGCCGACGTGAACACTGTGCTGCAGGAGCCGGCCGTGCGCGAGTTGCTGGCTGGTCAGGGGCTTGTGGCGGGTGGCGGCTCGCCTGAAGAATTCAGGTCTTTCATCGACAGCGAAGGACGCAAGTGGGGCGCCATCATCGGCAAGGTCGGCATCCGGCTCGAGCAATGATCCGAAATTTGGATCAATTGATCTGAATTTTCGATTTTACGGATGATGGCGGGCTGCATAAAGTCCGCCTCGATGAATGCCACTGCATCGCCCCCACTGCTGATCGGCTGCGCTGCCGGCTTTTCCGGCGACCGCACCGATGCGGCCGGGCCGGTGGTCGATACGCTGATCGCCCGGCTGCAAGGCGGCCCGGCGGAGCAACGCGCTTTCCTGATCTTCGAAACGCTGGCCGAGCGCACGCTCGCACTCGCCCAGCTGCGCCGACGCGACAACCCCGAAGCCGGCTACGAGCCCTTGCTCGATGCCATGCTGCGGCCCGTGCTGGCGCGTTGCCTTGCGCACGGCATTCGCATCGTGAGCAATTTCGGCGCAGCCAATCCGCGCGCCGCGGCCCGTCACATTGCCCGCATGGCGCGCGAACTGGGTGCTGCCGAGCCGCGCATCGCAGTGGTGGAGGGCGACGATCTTTCCGGCCCTGCGCATCTCGCGCTGCTGCACGAAGCGCTTGGCGCGCAGATGGACGGCCTGCGCATCGTCAGTGCCAACGCCTACATCGGCGCCGAGCCGATTGCCGCAGCCCTCGATGCGGGTGCACAGATCGTGGTGTGCGGCCGCGTGGCCGACCCGTCTCTCACGGTAGGTCCGGCCATGTCGCACTTCGGCTGGCGCGCCGACGACTGGCACCGGCTGGGCCGAGCCACCATGGCCGGCCACTTGCTCGAATGCGGCGCGCAGGTCTGCGGCGGCTACTTTGCCGACCCTGGCTACAAGAACGTGCCGGGCCTCGAAGAAGTGGGGTTCCCGATTGCGGAGATCGATGCCGACGGTCACTGCACCATCGGCAAGGCCGACCGCACCGGCGGCCTTGTGAGCGAGGCCACGGTGAAGGAGCAGCTGCTGTACGAGGTGCACGACCCGAACGCCTACCTCACGCCCGACGTGGTGGCCGACATTGCCGAAGCCCAGATCGATCAGCTGCCGGACGCTGCGAATCGCGTGGCGTTGTCAGGCGTGCGCGGCCATGCGCGGCCCAGCCACTACAAGGTCAATGTCTGCCATGAAGGCGGCTGGCTCGCCGAGGGCGAAATTTCTTATGCGGGCCCGCGCGCCGAGGCGCGTGCGCGGCTCGCGGCAGACGTGCTGCGCAAGCGGCTAGGCAGCCTTGCGCTGCGCGTGGACCTGATCGGTGCGCTGAGCATTTTTGGCGACGACGCCGGGCGCATGCTCGCCGATACGCCGGATGCCGGCCTGCGCGATGTGCGCCTGCGTATCGCGGCCTCGCATACAGACCGTGCGCAGGCCGAGCGCCTCACGCGCGAAGTCATGGCGCTGTACACCTGCGGGCCGGCGGGCGGCGGTGGCGTGCGCACCGCGCTCACGCCGCGGCTCAATACCTTGTCGTGCCTGCTGCCGCGCGAAGCGGTGCCGGTGCGTTTCGAACTGCTCGGCGCGGAGGCCCTGGCATGAACACGCCCACAGACTTCGTGGAAGTGCCGCTCTACCGCGCCGCCCACGGCCGCACCGGCGACAAGGGCGACCGCTCCAACATCAGCGTGATCGCCTGGCATCCGGACCTTTATCCGCTGCTGGCCGAACAGCTCACGCCTGAACGCGTGGCCGCGCTGTTTCGCCACCGTGCGCCCTCGCGGGTGCAGCGCTTTTTGCTGCCCAGGCTGCATGCGATGAACTTCGTGCTCGATGCGGTGCTCGACGGCGGCGTCAACGATGCGCTGAACCTCGATGCGCACGGCAAGGCGCTCTCGTTCCTGTTGCTGGACATGCCCATTCGCGTGCCGCGCCCGCTTGTGCCGCTGCTGGCGGGGCCATAGCGGCAATCCGATTTCTTTTTCCTCACCCATCCATCCGGAGACAAAAAAATGAAACGACGTTCCCTCACCCTTTCGGCCGCCGCCTTGGCCTTGGTGCCGCTGCTCGGCCATGCGCAGCAGGCCTTTCCAGACAAGCCCATCACCTTCGTGGTGCCCTTTGCAGCCGGCACGGCCACCGACCAGATCGCACGCGCGCTGGGCAACAGCATCACGGCGGAAACAAAGCAGCCCGTGGTCATCGACAACAGGGCCGGCGCCAGCGGCTTCATCGCCTCGCAGCAGGTGGCCAAGGCCGCGGCGGACGGCTACACCGTGCTGATCACCACCAACACCACGCACGCGGCCAACGAGCACCTGTTCAAGAAGCTGCCCTACGACCCGGTGAAAGATTTTTCGCCCGTTACCGCGCTGGGCAAGGGCGGGCAGATCATGGTGGTGAACCCCTCATTCCCGGCCAAGAGCGTGGCCGAATTCATCGCCCTCGCGAAGAAGGAGCCGGGCAAGTACAGCTTTGGCAGCGGCAGTTCGTCCAGCCGCATGGCAGGCGAGTTGCTGCAGCAGATGGCCGACATCAAGCTGCTTCACGTGCCCTACAAGAGCAACACGCTGGCAGTGACCGACCTGCTGGGCGGGCAAATCCACATGATGATCACCGACGCTGCCACCGGGCTGCCGCAGGTCAAGGGCGGCAAGCTGCGCGCGCTGGGTGTGTCGAGCGCGGCGCGCTCACCGCTCGCGCCTGATGTGCCCACCATTTCCGAGGCCGGCGTGAAGGGCTATGAAATGGGCTACTGGTTCGCGGCCTATGCGCCAGCCAAGACGCCGCCGGCGGTGGTCAAGCGCCTCAACGAGCTGCTGGTGAAGGCTGCGAAGAGCGAGTCTGCCAAGACAGCGTTCTACGAACCCACGGGCACCGAAGTGTTCACCACCTCGGCTGAAGAGCTCGCCAAGTTCCAGACTGCGGAATCGCAGAAGTGGGGGCGCATCGTGAAGGCGGCCGGTATCGAAGCCGAGTAGCCGGGGAAGGCGGCGGCCGCTGCTAGCGTACGTTCGCGCTCTTCTTCGGAGCAGTGTGCGCCGCAAAGCCTGATTCACCCGGCGCGATCTCGTCGCGCAGCGTGAGCGCCGGAATGTCGTAGTCGCCGAAGTTCTGCGGACGAAACGGAATCGGGTCCGTCGTCCACAGTGTGTCGAGGCGGCGGCCGAGCTCTTCGGTGATTCTTGCGTAGGCGCCTGCATCCACGTTGCCGGTGCGGTAGACCACGTAGGGCGGCAGCACCTCGAACCCGGGGTAGTACAGCACCCCGTGATGAATGGGAAACAGCAGGTCGTCCATCGGTCCGTTGATGCCTCTGGCGCTGTAGTGCGAAGCCCAGCCGCCGGTGCTGACCACCAGCATGGCTCGCTTGCCGCTCATCACGCCTTGGCCGAAGCGGTCGCCCCAGTGCGAGTCGGAGTGCTCGCCCACGCCGTAGGCAAAGCCGTAGGCATAGACGCGGTCTATCCAGCCCTTGAGGATGGCCGGCATCGTGTACCACCACAGCGGAAACTGGAAGATCACCGCGTCTGCCCACAGAAGCTTGGCCTGCTCGGCCGCGACCTCGTCGCGCTGGGTGCCGGCTTCGAATGCGCGCAACGAGTCGGCTACCGGGTCGAAGTGCGCGCCGGGCTCGATGTGCGGGAAGTCGTCCGCGTCGAGCGTTGCCTTCCATTGCATGGCGTAAAGGTCGGACACGCGCACCTCGTGTCCGGATTGCACGAGGCACTCCACCATGAACTGCTTGAGAGATCCGTTGAGGGAGCGCGGCTCGGGATGGGCATGAACAAGAAGAATTTTCACGGTTGCATGTTGCGTTGAATGAAGATGCATGCAGGTTAGGTTCAGCCGAGCTATATTGGAAATGAATATTCGAAATTCCAGGAATAGTGTTGAACAATTTCAACCGGCTCGACCTCAACCTTCTGCTCACGCTCGATGTGCTGTTGGCAGAGCGCAGCGTCACCCGTGCCGCCGAGCGCCTCAACCTTTCGCAGCCCTCGGTCAGCGTGCAGCTCGCCAAGCTGCGCGAGGTGTTCAACGACCCGCTGCTGGTGCCCGCGCAACGCGGCATGCGGCCCACCGCGCGCGCCGACGAACTGCGCGAGCCGCTGCGCGAAGCGCTGGAGTCGCTGGGCCGTGCGGTGGCTCCTACCAAGCCGTTCGACCCCGCCGAGGCAACCACCACCTGGCGCGTGGCCGCGGCCGACTATGCCGAGTCGGCCATTCTTCTGCCGGCGCTTGCCGGCCTGCGCGCCGCTGCGCCGAACACGCGCCTTGCCGTGGTGGAGGCGGTCCCCTCGCGCATGGCCCGGCAGCTGGAGCAGGGAGAAATCGACCTGTTCTTTCATACCAGCGTGGGTGCGCCGCCCGGGCTGCACCGGCGGGTGCTGTTCCACGAGCGCTATGTGCTTGCCGGGCGCACAGGCCATCCGCGCCTGAAGCGCCGGCCCACACTGGCGCAGTTCTGCGCGCTGGAGCACGTGGTGGTGTCGCAGGGCGGCGGCGGCTTCATCGGGCCCACGGACGAGGCGCTCGCAAAGAAAGGGCTCGAGCGCCGCGTGGCATTGTCGGTGCCGCACTTCCTTTTCATGATGTCGGTGCTGGCCGGTACCGACATGGTTGCAATGCTGCCCGAGCGGCTGGCGCGCGGCGCGCCGGGGCTGCGCGTGGTGGAGGCGCCGCTGGAGGTGCCGGGCTACGAAATGGCCATGCTCTGGCATGAGCGCCGGCATCGCGATGCGGGCCACCGGTGGCTGCGGGAGCGGATTGCCGAAAGCCTGTGAACGGCAACCGCTCGCAGAAAAACTACTTCCGCAGAATTTTCTCCATCGCCTTGCCTTTGGCGAGCTCATCGATCAGCTTGTCCAGATGCCGGACCTTTTGCATGAGCGGATCTTCGATGTCTTCAACGCGAACACCGCACACCACGCCCTTGATGAGCGAGCTGTCCGGATGAATGGCCGGAGCTTGGGCGAAGAAGGTTTCAAAATTGTTCGCCTGCTCGATCTGCTGCTGCAGCCCGGGCATGTCATAGCCCGTCAGCCAGCAAATGATCTGATCGACTTCTGCTTTCGTCCGGCCCTTGCGTTCCGCCTTTTGAACATACAAGGGATAGACCTTCGCAAAAGGCATCGTGAAGAACGACTGCCGGGGCGCCATCGGTTTTCTCAACCCGGAATATCGGGCTCGACCAACTGGGCCAGCGCAACCAGCGACTCTTGCCAGCCCAGGTAGCACATCTCGGCGGGAATCACGTCGGGAATGCCTTCCTGCACGATGGAGATTTCGGTGCCGCAAGACACCTGCGTCAGCGTGACGCTGGTCTTCATGGTGCCCGGCAGGTTGGGGTCGTCGAAGGCGGCATCGTAGGCAATGCGCTGGCCGGGCACCAGCTCCAGGTATTTGCCGCCGAACGAGTGGCTGTGGCCGGTGCCAAAGTTGGTGAACGACATGCGCCAGGCGCCGCCGACCACCGGCTCCATGCTGTGGACCTTGCCGGTGAATCCGAACGGCGGCAGCCAGCGCTCGAAGGCAGCGGGCTCGGTAAAGGCGCGGTAGAGCCGATCCGGCGGGGTGCGCAGTACGCGGTGCAGACGGATGGTGTTGGTAGCCATGGATGTGTTCTCCTGATGTGCAGAGGACAGCCCTCTACTGGCACGACGAACGAGCCTGGGGAAGATCGACACGATGTTTGTGGATTATTTCGAAACCCCGCGGCCCGGCCGATGGTACCCATCAGCGCGAGCATTGCCCGCTCAGATGACAGGCGGGCCGGCTTTCTTCAGCAGGCGCGGATTTCTGACTGCCCTGGCCGGGCAAGATGCCAGCGCCGGCTGTGCTGCCCCTGCTTTGCAAACACGTGGGCGAGGTGCTTTTTTACCGTGTTCACGCTGATGCCGAGTTGCTCGGCGATCTGCTTGTTGGACATGTCCCGGTGCATCAGCGACAGCACCTCGTCCTCTCGCGCGGTGAGCGGTATCGCGGGTGGTGCCGCAGCCGACGCCGGTCGCCCGCCGGCCACCGCGAGGCGCAGCACCGACAGATAGAGCGCCTGCAACACCTGGTTCGGAAAGCCCAGCGTGCCCGACAGGACGGCATCGAGCGATTCCGCGAGCTGCTCCGCACTCGCTCCCCATTCGACACATCCGCGCGCCCGGATGCGGAATGCCGCATCCAACCCTTTTGTCGAGGGCTGATTCCAGCCAAGGAGCCAGTCGGTGCCCGGAAAGCGGCGGCGGAGATCCTCCAGCTGACCGAGTCCCTCTGCAGGGATCAGCTCGATGTCCACCAGAAGCAGGCGCGGCACGCGTTCCCGGCAGCAGGCTTCCAGGCCCGCGATGCTTTTCAGCTCCACGTGCTCGACCCGATACATGCGCCCGGCGCGGAGCCTTGAGGCCAGGAGGCCAGGCCCGAACAGCGTCGATTCGCGCTGTGGGGTGGTTGCAATCAGCACTGAAATGCCGCTGTCGAACGCCGGGTGCGGCAAGGCATCGTGCGGCGCAGAGCAGGGGATCTCCAGCCAGGCGGGGCAGTCCGACGTGCGCAGCGCAGACACCGCAAACAACGACAGCGGGCGAGAGTCTTGCGCGGTCGGCTGCGAATCTGCGGGTTGTGCAGGTTCCAGCCCCGCAGACGAGCGTGGGACTTGGTCCATGTTTCCCCCGGGGTGCTTGTTGGGTGCACCGTTAAATTAATGATAAAGGGTTACAAGGTTTCCAGATTGATTCCTCGCCACCGCAAGGTATCGAGATGTATGGCGGCTTCGTCATCCTTTGGGTGACAACTTTTGTCCTATGGACAGTGCGCGGGGCCGCGGTTCAGCATCGTCTCCCCTTTGCTGATATGTGAACCTGGATCAAAGCCAGCAAACGCACCTCGTTCGGAGTTGCGCCGTTCGCGTCGGCCGTTTTTTCCTAACCCAAGGAGCGTTTATGCCCGCGCTAAACATCACGGCCGGTTCGACCGTTACTCTGGACGAGTCCGTCAATTTGCAGAACCTTGCCGCCACGCCCGGCGTTGCAGGCGACAGCAACGACAACGACCTGCTGGCAAGTTCGCTTCCGGCCGCCTTCACCAGTCGCCTGGCAGCCCAGAGCGTGGGAACCGCCATCAACGCCGCGTTGAGCGGCTACGACGGAACCAACGCCGGCACCAACGCATTCACGTTCGCGGCATCCGGCGCGGTCACCGATCTTTCGTTCACCGACGCAAGCGGCGCTGCGCTCAACGGCCTCGACAGCGGGCTCAATACCGCCGATGGCGAAGACATCTTTCTGTTTACCGACACGACCAACAACAACGTCGTCTACGGAAAGACCGCTGCCAATGTCGTCGTGTTCGCGGCCTACCTCGAGGAAACGGGAACCCCGGTCACGGGCGCCAAGATGTGGATGGTCCAGTACGAAGCCATGGCGAACCCCGACGGGACCAATGCCGACGATCCGGTCGACCTCACCGGCAAGGTCTTCGTCAGCGTCAGCCAGGATGCGGAGTTCAACCTCGCAGGTGCGCCGTCCGGCCAGAACCTGTTCCTGATGTTCACCAAGACCAATCCGACGGTTGTCGACGGACGGATTTCCGACGTGACGATCATCGCGACCGGCAAGAACCCGGCAAACCAGTCCGGCGCCGACTCGGGCAGCACCGCCGACGACATCAACATCTCGACTGGCGACACGATCAACACCAGCAAGGCGGGCGGGCCGACCACGTTCGGTACCAACAGCCAGATGATCACCGAACAGGACGGCATTCGCTTCACGTTCGTGACCGGCGCCAGGGCCGACGTGACCATTCCGAACCTCGACCAGAACGAGGCCGACCTGGAGTCGAACATCGACTTCACCGGCATGTTCGGGGCAAGGACGGCCGACTTCGACGTGGTGCAGCTGCAAAGCGGCAAGACGGCCCAGGTCAAGGTCACCGCGTACAGCACGGCGGTCGAGTCAGGCAACAGCTTCGTCGACGGCTACGCGGGCGACCAGGTGATCTCGATCACGGGCGTGCGCGTGCTCGACTCCGTGACCGGGGTGGCTCTGGAAACCTACTCGAACGGCGCCGAAGGCGCGTTGAGTTCGGCCATCGTCATCAGCATTACCGGCGGCGTTGCGTCGATCACCGGCGTCAAGGCCGGCTACTCGATCGAGTACACGACATCGGCGGACCACAACCGCGTGCTGATAGAAAACGGGGCCGCGCTCGACGCGTCGGGCAACACTCATGCGGACTTCGACATCGGCGGGTTCCGGTTGCTGCAGGTTTCCGCCGCAACGGCTGAAGTCGGCTCGATGATGATCTTCGAGGACGACGGACCGTCGCTGGTGATGGCCACGCCCACGGACACCACCAATGTCAACACGCAGGACGCGGACACCATCGGAACCAACACCGACTCCGCCACTGAAAACTTTGCAGGCGCGTTCGGCACGACTTCGAGCAGCCATGGCACCGACGGCGCGGGCTCCACCGGTTCGGTCTTCGCGCTCGGCGTAAAAACGCAGGGCGGCGACTCGGCGCTCAAGAGCGATGGCGCGACGATCTACCTGTACCTGATCGGCAGCACGGTCGTGGGCTCGACATCCGCCGCCGAAGTCGGAGTAGACGCGACCAACACGATTTTCGACCTGACCGTGAGTGCAGCCGGCTTGGTGACGCTGCAGCAGTTCGCTGAAATCGACCACGCGCTGCCAGGGGCTTCATCGAACTACGCGGCCCAGGAGGCCTCGATGGCCGACGACCTCGTCACCCTGACCGGCACGGTAACGCTCACCGACCAGGACGGCGACACGGCCAGCGATTCGAAGGTGCTCAACATCGGCGCCAACATCAGGTTCGACGACGACGGCCCGTCCGTCGTGCTGGCAACGCCCACAGACAGCGCACTGCTCAACACGCAGGACGCCGACACCGTTGGCGCAAACACCCAGTCCGCAGTGCAAGACTTCTCGACCGCCTTCGGCGTGACTTCGAGCGGCTACGGTGCAGACGGAGCGGGCTCCACCGCGTCGGTTTTTTCACTCGGCCTTTCCACGCCGGGCGGAGCTTCGGGGCTCTCGAGCGACGGTGCCGCCATCAAGCTGTACCTGGTGAGCGGGAGTGTCGTCGGTTCCACAGCCGCCAGCGCGGGCGCCATCACCGCGGACAACACCATCTTCGACCTCGTCGTGAGTGCAGCCGGCTCGGTAACGCTGCGGCAGTTTGCGGAAATCGACCATGCGCTGCCCGGCGTGTCGTCCAACTACGCGGCCCAGCAAGCCACCATGGTCGATACGCTGATCACCCTCACCAACACCGTAACGCTCACCGACGGCGATGGCGACACGGCGACCGATACCGAGGTGCTCAATATCGGCGCCAACATCAAGTTCGACGACCACGGCCCGACAGTGACCTCGATCTCCGACCTCGTCGGAGCCAACGACGCGCAGCCGATTGCCGGAACCTACAACTTCTCGGTGGGCGCGGACGACGTGGACAACGCATCGACCGACGGCATCGTGCTGAACAGCCTCTCGGGGACCACCGCCGGCGGCAGGCCCATTACCGATGCGGCCGTTGCGCACTTTGCCGAAGACGCCACCACGGTGACCTACAACTTCAGCTTCAACTACTACCCGGGGCCCACCTCGACCACAACGCAGGCGGCAACAGGCACGGTCGTCTTCAACAAGACCGACGGCACCTACACCTTCGACCTCAACCAGGTCTTCGGAGGGCAAACCACCTTTTCGACAAGCGCGCCGTTGGCCTCCTTCAACTACGACACCGAAGGCAACAACTCGCCGGAGATCGTGGTCCAGCAATACAGCAGCAACTTCTTCGGCGTGCTGTCCGCGAGGGCCGCCACGCCGCCGAGCGATTCGAGCGACCTGGTGTCTGGCGGCGATCATGTGTTTGCGGCGGGCGACACCTTCAACAGCGTCGGCGCCGGCTTCGTCAACGTCGCGACCAACACGCTGGGCGTGAACTCCGACACCGTGCAAAGCGGCGAGCTGCTCAACTTCGACTATTTCTTGTCGAACCCGGTGAACAACCCCACCGTGACGAGCCCGCCGCCTCGGCCCGACGCAGCGGTGGTGGGCACCGACAGCGCCTACGCCGACGCGATCAACATCACGATCGACCAGATCACCGACGGCGAAGACGTGGCGGTGCTGCTGAAGCTGGTCAACAGGCTGGACAGCAGCATCACGACGACCACGCTCCTGGTCGCCAATTCCGCAGCGGACTACCAGTCCGCCGGAGGCGGCATGAAGATCGTGAGCATCGGCGCGGACGACTACGACAGCGCCAACTTCCACATCTCGGGCCTGCAGGTGCTGAGCAGCACCGAAGACGTGACCGGCACAGGCACCAGCCTGAGCACTCACGGCACGGTCAACCTCACGGCCGCCGGCTCGAACTATGCCGATACGGCGGATAACGATGTGTTCAAGATCATAAAGATCGACGTGATCACATCGACCACCATCAACTCGGACGTGGACCTGAACTTTGGAGGCCGGTTGATCGACGGGGATGCCGACTACGCGGAGTTCGACTTCGATGTGCACCTGGAGATCGACGGCGTGGCCAACCTGATCGGCACGACCGGCCTGCAAAACGAGGCTATTGCGTAACGAGCGCTCGGCAAGGGGCGGCAGCAATGCCGTTCCTTGCCATTCGGCCTGTGCCCAGGCGTGTCGATGTTCAACCTGCGAGGTGCCATGAAGCCTCAGGAAAAGTCCGGCGAATTGCGGCAGGCGATGGCGTCGCTTCGGGCCTACTTTGTGCGGGCGGCATGGTTCAGCGTGTGTTCGGGCCTTTTGCTGCTGGCGCCCAGCGGATACATGCTCGAGGTGTATGGGCGGGTGGTAAACAGCCGCAGTGCGCTCACGCTGGCCATGCTCACACTGCTGGTGCTGGCCGCCTACTGCCTGATGGAAGTGCTCGACTGGGCACGCACGGAAGTGATGTACCGGGCCGGGCAGAAGCTGGACGAGAAGATGCGCAGCCGCGTGTTCGCCGCCGTCTTCGAAGCCGGTCTCAAGCGCTTGCCGATCGGAACCGTGCAGCCGCTCAACGACCTGCGCACGTTGCGCGAGTTCATGTATTCGCCGCCCTTGCTGGCGCTCATGGAAGCGCCGGTTGCATTGGTGTTCATGGGGCTGATGTTCGCCATCAGCCCCGTGCTGGGTTGGTCGGCCGTGGTGGGGTCGCTGCTGCAGGTGCTGGTCGGCTGGATCAACGACCGCAACACGCGGCCGCCGCTGGTGGCGGCCAACCGATGCGCGATGGAAGCACAGCAATATGCCGACGCTGCGTCGAAAAATTCGCAGGTGGTCGAGTCGATGGGCATGCTGCAGCACGTTCACCGCCGGTGGATGGACAAGCGGCGCGACTTCCTGCTGCGCGAAGCCACGGCGTCGGACAGTGCCGGCGCCTGGCAGGCCGTCAGCAAGTTCCTGCAGGTTGCCATGGGGTCGCTGTTGCTCGGGTTGGGGGCGTGGCTGCTGCTGAAGAACCAGCTCGACGGCGGCGCCGGAATGATGCTGGTCGGCTCGATCCTGGGTGGCCGTGCCTTGGTACCGCTGGTGCAGATCGTGGTGCAGTGGCGCATGGTGGTCAATGCGGGCGATGCATGGCAGCGCCTGGGCAGCCTGCTGGGTGCCGTTGCCCCGCGGCCGGAGGCCATGCCGCTGCCGCCGCCCAAGGGCGCGCTTCAGGTCGAGAGCCTTGTTGCAGGCGCACCGGGCAATGGGCCAGCCATTTTGAAGAACGTGGCCTTCGGCTTGCAGCCCGGCGAGGTGCTTGCGGTCGTGGGGCCCTCCGCCGCCGGCAAGACCACCCTGGCCCGGCTGATCGTCGGCCTTTGGCCGGCGGCCGCGGGCAAGGTGCGGCTGGACGGCGCGGATGTGTTCTCGTGGGACAAGACCGAGCTCGGCCCGCACATCGGCTACCTGCCCCAGGAGGTCGAGCTGCTCGACGGCACCCTGGCCGAGAACATCGCGCGCTTTGGCGAGGTGCGTCCTTCGAAGGTCAAGGCGGCTGCATTGGCGGTCGACCTGCACGCCTTTATCAGCGGTCTTCCGCTGGGCTACGACACCCCTATCGGGCCCGAAGGCGCGGTGCTTTCGGGCGGGCAGCGGCAGCGGGTTGCGCTTGCGCGCGCGCTCTACGGCGAGCCCGCGCTGGTGGTGCTCGACGAGCCGAATTCAAGCCTCGATGACGCCGGCGACGCTGCGCTGGCAGCTGCCATCCTGAACCTCAAGGCACGCGGCACAACGTTCGTCGTCATGACGCATCGCACCAGCGTGCTCGCAGTGGCCGACAAGATGCTGGTGCTGTGCGACGGTGCGATGCAGGCGTTCGGCGCACGGAACGAAGTGCTGGCTGCGCTGCAGCAAGCCGGTGAGCAGGCGGCAGACCGGATGCGCAAGGCTGCAAACCAGCCCAGGGCGAGGCGCCGCAGTGGCGACAACGCCGCAGTCGCAATGGCAGGAGCCACGGCAGAGGCCATGGCAGAAGCGAGTCCACTGCCATGAAGAAATCCTCGTTCTTCGAGCGCAGCGAACTGGCGCACGCACTTTGGGGATTGCGAAGGGAATTTCTCTGGGTCGGATCGTTGAGCTTCCTGGCCAACCTGCTCATGCTTGCGCCCACCCTCTACATGCTGCAGATATTCGACCGCGTGCTGGCCAGTCAGAGCGAACTGACGCTGCTGGCGGTTTCCCTGGTCACGCTGCTCCTCTTCGTGGCGCTGGCCTTGTCGGAGTGGCTGCGCTCGCGCCTGCTGGTGCGGGCCAGCCTGCGCTTCGACCGGCAGCTGAGCACCCGCGTGTTCCACGGCAGCTTCCGGGCGTGCCTGGGCCAGTCGGGAGCCCTGAGGTTCCGGCCCTTTGCGGACCTCAACCACATCCGCCAATTTTTTACCGGCCCCGGCGTGTTTGCGCTTTTCGATGCGCCCTGGACGCCGATCTACATCGCGGTGATCTTCTTTCTTCATCCATGGCTTGGCGCGCTGGCACTGGCCTTCGCGCTGGTACAGGCTGCGTTGGCGTGGTTCGGGCAGAGGCGCACCGCCGCGCCGTCGGAAGAAGTGCTCAAGGCCGCGGGCGAGACGATGAGCGACGTGCAGGGCAAGCTGCGCAATGTCGAGGTGCTCGAATCCATGGGCATGGTCGCCAACCTGCAAGAGCGCTGGAATCGCCAGCAAGCGGCCTGCATGCACAAGGGCGCCTTGGCGCAGGGCGCCATCAGCCGCATTGCCGCCTGGAGCAAGTTCATGCGCTACAGCCAGCAGTCGCTCGCATTGGGAGCGGGCGCGCTGCTGGTCATCGAAGGCCAGTTGTCGCCGGGCGCAATGGTGGCGGCCAGCGTGCTGATGAGTCGTGCCCTTGTGCCCATCGACCAGTTGGTTGGCGCATGGCGCGGCTTTGCCACCTCCCGCAACGCTTTCCGGCGGCTCGAAAAGCTGTTGGCCGACTTTCCCGGGCAGGCGCATGTTCCCTCACGGGCGGCGCCCACCGGCGCCATCAGCTTGCAAGGCGTCTCGGCTGGCGCATCGGGTCGCGAGGCGCTCATCCTCAAGAATATTTCCTTCGCCGTGCCCGCGGGAACCGTGGTCGCGGTGCTCGGGCCTTCGGGGTCGGGCAAGTCCACGCTGGCGAAGCTCATGGTCGGAATCTGGAGCGCATCCGCAGGCGCGGTGCTGCTCGATGGCGCCCCGATCCGCAGCTGGAACCGCCTGGAGCTGGGGCCGCATCTCGGCTACCTGCCGCAGGACGTCGAATTGTTCGGGGGCTCGATTGCAGAGAACATCGCGCGGCTCGGCGAGGTCGACTCGCGCAAGGTCATCGAGGCGGCAAGCAGCGCCGGCATGCACGAGACGATCCTGCGCTTTCCCAAAGGCTATGACACCCTCATCGGAGACGCGGGCCACCTGCTTTCCGGCGGACTGAGGCAGCGCATCGGGCTGGCCCGTGCGATCTACGGAAACCCGTCGCTCATCGTGCTGGACGAGCCGAACGCCAACCTTGACGACGCCGGGGAAGCGGCGCTGCTGTGCGCCATACGGCAGCTGAAGGCCAGGGGAAAAACGGTGTTCCTGATCACGCACCGCCAGGGCGCGGTTGCAGTGGCCGACCGCCTCATGGTCCTGGCCAATGGCGAACTGACCGCCGACGGACCGCGCGAGGCCGTGCTCGCATCTTTTCGCCGGCCGCAGCCTGCCGTGCGAACGGCGGCGCTGGTGCAGCCCGCTTGAGCCGGTGCACCCGTCATCGATCCCTCTCCAGGAGCTTCAAATGGCCAAACCGAATCTTCTCAGGGACGTCAAATCCAACCCCCCGCCCGCCGACGATGCCGATCGCTTGCAGGACGACGCAGACGGACTCGGCACCGGGCTCGGGCGGGCAGGGCGCATTGGTGCATGGGCGTTGGCCGCCGGCTTCGGCGGCTTTGTGCTGTGGGCCGCGTTTGCGCCACTCGATGAGGGCGTGCCGAGCCAGGGGCAGGTTGCCATCGACACCAAGCGCAAGGCCGTGCAGCACCAGATCGGCGGCATCCTCAAGGAGGTGCGGGTCGGCGAGGGCGACCAGGTGCAGGAAGGGCAGCTGCTGTTCAAGCTCGACGATGCCGCGGCCAGGGCGAGCTTCGAAACCGTGCGGCAGCGCTACCTGGGCTTTCGCGCCATACAGGGTCGCTTGCTGGCCGAACAGGCGGGCCACACCACCATCGAGTTTCATCCGGACCTGCAGGCGGCCGCCGCGGACCCACTGATTCGGCAGCAGATGTTCAACCAGGAGCAGTTGCTCAAGTCGCGCCGCGCTGCCTTGCGCGCCGATCTGCAGTCGATTGAAGAAAACATCCAGGGGCAGCAGGAGCTGTCCCAGGCCTACGCGAGCATGCTGGGCAGCCGCCGGACCCAGCTTTCGCTGCTCAACGAGGAACTGGTCCAGACCCGCAGGATGGTGGCTGAAGGGTATGTTCCGCGCAACCGCCAGCTGGAGATGGAGCGCCAGGCCGCGGAATCGAGCACCCATGTTGCCGAGCTCATCGGCAACATGGGCCGGGCCCGGCGCTCGGTTGCGGAGCTTCGCCAGCGCGCCATTGCAAGGCAGCAGGAATATCACAAGGAAGTGGAAACCCAGCAGGCCGAGGTCAGCCGCGAGGTGCTCGGCGATTTCGAGAAGTTCGTCGCGTTGCGCGATGAACTGGGCCGAACGGAGATTCGCTCGCCCGCTTCAGGCCAGGTGGTGGCGCTGGTGGCGCAAACCGTGGGTGGCGTGGTCGCGCCGGGGCAGAAGCTGATGGACGTGGTGCCCGCCAACGAGCCCTTGCTGCTCGAGACCAGGGTGCCGCCTCATTTGATCGACCGCGTTCGCGCCGGCATACCGGTGGACGTGCGCTTCTCGAGCTTTGCCCATTCGCCCCAGCTCGTGGTGCAGGGCAAGCTGGTTTCGGTCTCGGGCGACCTGCTGACCGACCCGCAGTCCAACACGAGCTACTACCTTGCGCGCGTGGCGGTAACGCAGGAAGGCCTGAAGAAGCTCGGCAAGCGGTCGCTGCAGCCGGGCATGCCGGTCGAAGTCGTCTTCAAGACCGGGGAGCGCTCGCTGCTCGTCTATCTCTTGCATCCGCTCACCAAGCGCATCGCGGCCTCGATGACGGAAGAATGATGGGCAAGAAGAAAAACCTGCTGGCGTTGGCTGCCTACGGCCTTCTCTCGGGCCAGGCGTGGTCGTTCGACCTTTCGCAGGCCTACTCAGAAGCGCTGGAGCAGGACTCGACCATCCGCGGAGTGCGGGCGGCCACGGACGCCCGGCGCGAGCGCTTGCCGCAGGCCCGTGCGCTGCTGCTGCCCAACTTGTCGGCAAGCATCTCGCGCTACAGAAATTCGCTGGAGCGAACTTCACCCGATTCGTCCGGGCAACCCGTCACGTCCGACCTGCGCTACACGAGCCGCAGCGAGGTGCTGAGCTTGCGCCAGCCCATCTTCCGGCTGGTCCAGATGGCCGACTACCGGCAGGCGGCAGCACAGGTGGAAGATGCCGAGGCCGTTCTCGAGCGCGAAACGCAGAACGTCGGCGTGCGCGTGAGCGGCGCCTATTTCGAGGCGCTGCTGGCCGAAGAGCATCTTGCATTGGTGCTGGCGCAGAAGACGGCCTACACCACGCAGTTCGACGCTGCGCAGAAGCGGCTCGGCGCAGGTTTTGGCATGCGTACCGACGTCGACGAGGCGCGTGCGGCGCTGGACCTGAACGTGGCGCAGGAACTCGAGGCGCGCCAGAGCCTGGACTTCACGCGCAGGCAACTCCAGAGCCTGGTCAACCGGCCGATCGACAGGCTCGCGCCGCTGGACCCGTCCCGGATGCAGCTTGCGCGCCCGGTGCCCGATCGGCTGGAAGACTGGGTCGAGCGGGCCGAAGCCAACAGCCCGGAGCTTCAATCGCTTGCAGCGCAGGTGGAGGCGGCCAAGTACGAGCTGGAGAAGGCCCAGGCCGGCCACTATCCGACGCTGGACGCCGTCGTGCAGCTGTCCCGCAGCGACAGCGACACGGTCACCAGCGTCAAGACGCGCTACACCAACCGGTCGATCGGCCTGCAGCTCAGCATTCCTCTTTATTCTGGCGGCTACGTGAGCTCGACCGTGAGGCAGGCGCTTGCCGGACAGGAGCGCGCGCAAGAAGCGCTCGAAGCCACGCGCCGCGACCTGGGTGTGCGGCTGCACCGGGAGTTTCGCGGCGTGACGGAGGGCGTGCTGCGTGTCAGGGCGCTCGAACAGGCGGTGCGTTCGGCGGAGCAGGTGGTCATTTCGAACAGCCGCTCGTTCGATGCCGGCAGCCGCACCTTGCCCGACGTGTTGAATGCCGAGCAGCAGAAGGTCTCCGCCCAGCGCGACCTGGCGCAGGCCCGCTTCATCTACCTGATGTCGCGCATACGCCTGCAGGCGCTCGCGGGCGGTGCGAGGGCCGAAGTCATCGACGAGGTCAACGGCTGGCTTGTGCGCTGACCGGATTGCGTCAGATCACGGGCACGCTGGCTTCCTTGAGCACGCGCAGCACGAAGTGCGACTTGCTGTGGCGTATGCCCGGAATCTTGTAGAGCTTTTCGCGCAGCAGCCGCTCGTAGTCGCGCGTGTCGCGCACCGCGATGCGGATGTAGTAGTCGTAGTCGCCCGACACCAGGTAAGCCTCCTGGATCTCGGGAATCGTGGCGAGCGTGCGGCCGAAGTCGTACAGGGTTTCGTCGGTGTGGCTCTCGAGCGTGACCTGCACGATGACCGAGTCGTGATAGCCGAGCTTGGCCGGATCGACGTCGATGGTGTAGCGCTTGATCACGCCCGTGGCCTCGAGCTTCTTGATGCGCGTCCAGCAACTGGTGGGCGACAGGCCGACCTCGTTGCCGATTTCTTGCAGTGTCTTGCGGGAGTCGAGCAGCAGCACGCGCAGGATCGCCAGATCGGTCTTGTCGAAAGATCCTTCTTCGTTATTGCCTGTTTGACGATTGATTTTCATGAATTGAGTCAAATGAGCCAAAAGAAAGATGCAAATTCTGCATCAAAGCCGGAAGAATCGACGGCATGCGACTGCTCGATCTTCCTCCCGCTTCTTCTCCACCCGTGCAGCCGGTGCCTGTGCTCCGCTTGCGCAACGGGGCCGAGGCGCTGCTCGACACCTTGGTGGAGTGCGGCGTAGACACGCTTTTCGGCTATCCCGGCGGCGCCGCGCTGCCGCTTTACGACGCCCTTCATGGCGAGCCGCGGCTGCGCCATGTACTGGTGCGGCACGAGCAGGCGGCGGTGCATGCGGCTGAAGGCTATGCGCGCACCACGGGGCGGGTGGGCGTGGTGCTCGTCACTTCGGGGCCTGGCGTGGGCAACACCATCAGCGGCCTGCTCGACGCCATCAGCGATTCGGTTCCGCTGCTGTGCATCAGCGGCCAGGTGGCAACCGGGGTGATCGGCACGCAGGCTTTCCAGGAGAGCGATGCGCTCGGCATGTCCCGCCCGGTGACCAAGTGGAACCAGCAGGTGCGCGAGCCTGACGCTGTGCCGGCGCTGGTGCGGCGCGCACTAGAAATCGCTGCATCGGGGCGGCCGGGGCCGGTGCTGCTCGACGTACCCAAGGACGTTCAGCTTGCGCGGCTGGGCCATGGCGCCGCACCCGCGCCGATGCGCGCATTGCGCACGGGGAGGGCGGCGCTGCCGCCGCGCGCCATGCTGCAGCGCGCGGCCGACCTGATTTCAACTGCGCGTCGGCCGGTGCTCTATGGCGGCGGCGGGCTGATCAACTCGGGCCCTGCCGCGTGCGAGGCCTTTGCACAGCTGGTGCACCGGCTGCACGCACCTTGCACGCTCACGCTCATGGGGCTCGGCGCCTTTCCTGCATCGGACCGCAAGTTCATCGGCATGCTGGGCATGCACGGCACGCTGGAGGCCAATCTTGCAATGCATGAGGCCGACCTGGTGGTGTGCGTAGGTGCGCGCTTCGACGACCGCGTCACCGGCAAGCTCGACGAGTTCTGCCCGCATGCGCGCAAGATCCATATCGACATCGACCCGGGCAGCATCAACAAGGTGGTGAAGGTCGACGTGCCGATGGTGGGCGATTGCGGCGCCATCGTCGATGCCTTGCTCGCGCTGCTGCCGGCCGAGAGCTTTGCGCCTGAGCGGCTCGCGCCGTGGTGGCAACGCATCGAGCGCTGGCGTGCGGAAGATTGCCTTGGCTTCGAGCCGCGCGGCGATGCAATCTTGCCGCAGCAGCTGATGGCGTCGCTGCAGCAAGCCATTGGCGGGCGCGATGCCATCGTGTCGACCGACGTGGGCCAGCACCAGATGTGGGCTGCGCAATATCTGCGCTTCGAGCAGCCGCGGCGCTGGCTGACTTCGGGCGGTGCCGGCACCATGGGCTACGGACTGCCGGCGGCCATCGGCGCGCAGGTGGCGCACCCGGAGGCATTGGTCGTTTGCGTGAGCGGCGATGCGTCGGTGCTCATGAACATCCAGGAGCTTTCAACGGCCGTGCAGCACCGCACGCCGGTAAAGCTGGTTCTTTGCAACAACGGCTACATGGGCATGGTGCGCCAGTGGCAGGAGCTCAACCATGGCAACCGGCTGAGCCACAGCTGGAACGAGGCGCTGCCCGACTTCGTGGCTCTGGCCAAGGCCTTCGGCTGGGGCGCACGGCGGGTGTCGGACCCCGCCGAGCTCCAGGCAGCCCTGGCTGAATGCCTTCAGAGCGACGGTCCGTTCTTTCTCGACGTGCAGGTCGCGCCGCAGGAGAACTGCTTTCCGATGATGCCGGCGGGGCACGGGCATCACCGCGTCATGCTGGGAAAAGACCGCTGGTTCGAGGAGCGCTGAGCGGCCTTGATGCACGAGATGCGCGCGGTGGTCGCCCGGTCTGCAGACCTCCGTCTTCAGGAGTGGCCGTCCACGCGCATCTGAAAGAGGAAGTAGGGCGGTATGCACGCGCCCCGGCCTTCGGGCTGGCCTTCTGCCTGCGCGCAAATGAAGTCGTCGCGGCAGGGTTGCTGCGCCGAGCAGCTGCGCAGGTTTCCGGGCCGCGTGTGCTTGCTCAGGCATTCCCCAAATGGTTTGTTCGCAGCCAGGCACTGGTTGAAGTCGCTGAGGATGGCGATGCCGCCGCAGGTGCCGTTCTTGTCAAGCGGGTCGCACGGACCGGAGCACATGCCACCCGGAAAACCGACCGAGGTTTTCTCGCAGACGGAAAGGGCGCCTTCGCAGGCGATGCGCGGCAGTTTCTCTGCGCGATCGAGCCTGGGGTTGGCAGACTGCGTGATGCGGGTGGGCTCGCAGCTTGCGCCGACAGTGGCCTTTTCCGCCACGCCATTGCCGTCGTGCAGCTCGGCCAGCGGACGGAACGGGTCGGGCTGCGGTGTCGAAAGCGCGGCATGCACATAGCGGCCCCGCCGCGAAAGTTCGTCCTGCAGGTGCGGCGATTGCGGCAGCGCGAGCGCATTGCCCGTGGTGAAGGTGCGCGATGCGCCGCGCCGGTCGACGCCCAGCAAATGAAAGCCCGCAACCGCGCGGCTCTGGTGGCAGCCCGCGCAGCTCAGGTCGTCGAGCCGGCGCAGCACCGCCTGCGGCGATTGGAGCGTGCGGCTGCCGGGCACGGCCTGCCACTCGCTTGCTGAAAAGACCTGGGCAAACGGGCGGTTTGCCAGCCGCTCCAGACCGCGCGGTGCGACCGAGACCGCTTCGGTTGCCAGAAACTTCTCGGGCAGTTGCAGCGTGGCCTCGTCCAGAGCGCGCATGTTCGCGGGCTGCTGCAGCCACTGCCGAAGCTCGTTGCGCAGCGGAGCGTTGGCCTTGAGCCGTGCGACGTCGGGCGTGTTCTCCAGCGGCGCTACGTTGAAGCGCCGCGCGGCTGCGTTCCAGCGGAAGGCGCGCAGCATGTATTCCGCGTGGCCACCCAGGTCGGGCCGCACCGCGGAGGGCCAGCGCACGCTCTGCAAATTGGTGGTGATCTGCGCAATGCGCGCCGGTGCCAGGCGCTGCGGCGCCAGCGGGCCGTCGGGCGATACCAGCCAACGGCCCAGCGCTTCGTCCGTCATCGATGGCTCTGGCGGTTGCCAGCGCCGCGCAGTGGCGGCGCAGCTGCCGTTTGCATCGGGCGCATCGCCACGCAGTTCGATGTTGACGGTCATCGGCAGGCGGGACTGCATTGCCGGTGTGCGGTAGGCCAGCCGGTACACCAGCCGTGTTTCGCCGCAGGCGCCGTTCTGGAATGGCCGGCGGTCCATGCGGTTGGCTACGCCCACGAGCTCGAAAAACGCATCGGGGCTTGCGAGCCAGCGCGCGTCGAACAGCCGGTGCGGATAGCGGGAGATGCCGACACCGGCCTGCCTGTCGCTGCGCTGGATGCGGGCAAGGCTTTCGCTCAGCGGAAGGGCGACGGATTGCCAGGCCGGCGAGCGCATCAGCAACTGATTGGTGGCGATACCGTCGGGTGATGAGGACGCCTCTGCGAACCAGCGGCCAAAGCCTGCTCCCGATTTTTCGGCCAGTTGCAAGGCGGCCGGAGAAGTGACGAGAAGCAGCGGCCGCTCGGCCGCGTGCGCCGCAGCGGCGGGGGCCAAGGCGAGGGAGGCAAGGAGCGCCAGGGTCGGGAGGCCGGCGGGCAGGCTCTGTGTGAGGAGGGGCACGCGGCCGATTGTGCCGCGCCGTTTCATGGGGAAATCCCGCTCTGGGTGATTGCACCGACGTTGCGGCGCAAACGAACAGCTTTGTCGTTTCCTAACCGCCTTTTTGCGGACTTAGTTTGCGTTTTTTGGGGGCTCATCGAAGCGTGCGTAATCTTGCGGACATATGGTGCGCAATTTAAGGGGACTCAAACTATTGGTTTCTTTAGATTCTGCGGTCATGTCGGAATTCGTTAACGCATGCGAACAGTCCTCTGGATCGCGATGCACTCCGACCCAACTGCTTCCTGTGCAGGAAGCGATTGACCGCGAGAACCCATTTTGCAAATTGCCGTACTAGATCCGACACTTCGATCCCGAGAGCTGGCGCGCCGTGCCATCTGCAGGTTGGGCCATGTGCCAGTGACCTTTGTCACCCTGGATGAACTGCAGGAGCATGGCGCCGGAGTCGAAAACTTTGGTGTTTTCCTGCTCGCCTGCCCCAGGGACCCCGCTTTGTTTCAGCCGCTCATCGCCCGGGTGCGCGAAATCCTGGGCCACCAGGTCCCCTTGATTCTCAGTGCGTGCAAGAGCCAGTTCCGCGTCATGTCGGTTCTTCATGCGGATGCCCTTTCGACCGTGGTGCATGCGCCGTCTTCGTTCGAAGACACCTACCGTTTGCTCGAAACCGATTTGCTGCGCCGCGGAGTGCCCATTGCGGAGCGGGTGCTCGAATGGCAGGGCTATCGCTTTGTGCTGGACGAGGACAAGGCAGAACTTGCCGGTGCTGCCATCAAGCTGCGCCCCCGCGAGTTCGATCTGGCGGTGGCCTTCTTTCGCAACGTCAACCGGCTTTTAACGCGCGAATGGCTCTTTGTGAATGTCTGGGGAAGAAAAGAAGAAGAGAGCGGCTCCGTTTCCCGATCGCTGGATGTCAGCGTCTCGGGCCTGCGACGCAAGCTGGGCCTGCATTTCAAGCTGCAGGCGATCTGGGGCCAGGGCTATCAGCTGAGCGACATGCCCGAACGCTCCGACGATCAGAGCCAACGCTTCTTGAGCCGGATGGCCAGCCTGGAAAGCGGCATGGGCAAGGCTATTGGTTGAGCCAGGCTGCCATGGTGCTCCAACAACAAACGAGCCAAGCGGCTCAAAACGCAATGAAAGAAGCCGCAGATATGCTGAAAGCTGAAGAAAGATTCAGCCGTCCGATGGATCTGCCGATTCTTATTGGAAGCGAGTGCACATATGTTCCGGTGATTGCTGCCTTCAGGCGCGTGCCGAGCAACAACATCGACGACTGGCTCATTTCCAACGGCCAACCCCGCAGCGACCGCGACCTGGCTGCGGAGGTCCTGCTTGAAGTCCGGGGCTTGCCCAGCGTCGACGGCCATCGGCGAGGGCGGCACTACAGCGTGATCGAAGTGCTCGAGTTCGAGCGTGCCGCAGCGCTGGTGATTTCGACCTTCCTGGCGGAATCGCGGTAGCGCGGCGCCGCACTTCGGCGGCCATCTTCCTGCTGGCGGAAGGGCGTGACACATTGTCACGCTCCTGGGACATCGCCCGCCTTGCGCGTGCGCAAAGCCGCGGCGCCGCCCTGTGGGCGCATGGACGGAACGGCCCTTGCTATGACAAGCAAGTCCATGACTTCGTCCCGCCGCCCGAATCCGCCCATGACCTCCGCCGACTTCGCCGTTGCTCCGCGGCACGACCTGAGCCTTCGCACAGTGAACGTGAGTGCTCCCGGGCGCTTGCACCTGGGTTTTCTCGACCCGTCCGGCACGCTGGGGCGCTCGTTCGGCAGCCTGGGGGTGGTCATCGAAGGGTTCACCACCGAACTCGAACTGACAGCCTCCGACTCTGACCGCCTGGCAGCCGACACGCCGGCCGCGGAGGCGGAGCTCGACCGGGCTGCAGCGCATCTCCAACGGCTGAAGCAGCGCAGCGGCTGCCATGCGCCGCTTTCGCTGAGGTTGCGCCGGGTGCTGCCGGCGCATGCGGGCTTTGGCTCGGGCACCCAGCTGGCATCGGCCATCGGGCGGGCCTTTGCCGAGTGGCATGGTCTCGATCTGGGCACCGCCACACTGGCGCACTGGCTCGGCCGCGGGCTGCGCTCGGGCATTGGAATCGCGGGCTTCGATACCGGCGGCCTGCTGCTCGATGGTGGCCCCGGTCCCGATGGCCTGCCCGCGCCGCTCTTGTCGCGCATTGCGTTTCCGCCGGCGTGGCGCATCGTCGTCGTCCAGGATCCCGCGCACCGCGGCCTTTCGGGCGGAGAAGAAAAAAAAGCCATCGCAGCCTTGCCGCCGTTGCCGCAGACGGCCGCTGCCGAAATTTGCCACCAGGTTCTGATGCGCGTTCTGCCCGCCGCCGCCGGCGCGGAGTTCGCACCGTTTGCCGCCGGCATCAACCGCATGCAGCAGCTGCTCGGCGAGCACTTCGCGCCGGCGCAGGGCGGCATCTTCACCAGCCCGGCGGTCGCGCGGCTGATGCAATGGTTCGCGGATGCCAGCCGCTCAGGCGGCGCCGCCATCGGCCAGAGCTCCTGGGGGCCGACCGGCTTTGCCATCGTGCCCACGGAAGCGCATGCGCAGCTGCTTGTGGATGCCGCGCGCGCATCCGAACGCGCCGCACCGCAGCTGGAACTGCACATTGTCTCGGGCCGCAACAGCGGCGCACTGGTGCACGACCGCATCGCGCCGCAGCCGCACGCTCGTTGAATTCACCGCTGTCGTCCCAACCCGACGCCACTTCTTCCACACCACGCAGGCTCTCATGGAACGTCCCCGCATTCTTCACATGTTCACCCCCGGCCCCCAGATGAGTCCCTTCGACATCAACATGGCGGCGGACGCGGGCTACCAGATCATCGTGCCTTACTGCGATGTGGCCCTCGACCGAATCACGGGCCTGACGCAAGACACCATCTTTTCGCGCGGGCCCAAGGGCGTTGCGCGCACGGGCATCTTCATTGGCGGGCGCGACGCGCAGCTGGCGGCCGACATGCTCGAGCGCGCAAGAACCTCGATGGTCAAGCCCTTTGTTGTCTCGCTCATGGCCGACCCGAGCGGCGCCTACACCACCGCCGCGGCCATGGTGGCCTGCGTGGAGGCCGCCCTGAAGCGCCACCATGCCCAGGGCCTTGAAGGCCAGCGCGTGGTGATCCTTGGCGGCACCGGTCCGGTGGGGCGTGTGGCCGGCGTGATCGCGGCACAGGCCGGTGCCGACGTATACCTCTCCAGCCGCAACGGCATCGATGCGGCGCAAGACGCGGCGGACGAAACCGGTCAGCGCTTCGGCGTCAAGCTGCACGGCCTTTCGGGCGGCGACCCCGATGCCGTGCGGCGCTCCATCGCAGATGCCGACGTGCTGCTGGCCTGCGCCGCCGCGGGCGTGCAGGTGGTCTCGAGCGAAGCGCTGGGTGCCGCGACGCGGCTCAAGGTTGCCGCCGACGTGAATGCCGTGCCGCCCGAAGGCATTGCCGGTGTCGGTGTGATGGACGACGCGAAGCCGCTTGCCGGCACGCAGGCCGTGGGCATCGGCGCGCTGGCCGTGGGCAACGTCAAGTACCAGACGCAACACCGGTTGCTGGTGCAGATGTGCGAGGCCGAGAAGGCGCAGGTGCTGAGCTTTGCCGAAGCCTTTGCGGTGGCGCGCGCGTTCCTGGTCGAGCAAGCCGCGACGAAGGCGTCTTAACAAGCGCTCCCCCTCGCGAAATGCAGACCATTGCCGTTGCAGCCATCTCCGCGCGCGCCATGGCCGAGGCGGCGGCGAACGACGGCTTCAACGTCGTTGCGCTCGACCTCTTCGGCGACGCCGACACGCGCCGCGCCGCATCGCGCTGGTTGCCGATCGGCACGCCTGGCAGTTTGCAGATCGAAGCGGCATGCACGCTGGCCGCATTGCGCCAATTGGCCGAAGAAGGCGAGGGCGGCGACCCGGTAGTGGGTTGGATTGCAGGCAGCGGCTTCGAGGGTGAGCCCGGCTTGCTCGAGCAGGGTGCAGCTGTGCTGCCCTTGATCGGCACCGCGCCCGATGCCGTGCGCCGCCTGCGCGACCCGGCGAGCTTCTTCGGATTTCTTCGCGCACGCGTGATGCCGTACCCGCAGGTGCTGCTCGAACCTCCGGAGGACCCTGCCGGATGGTTGATGAAAGACGCGCGCGGCTGCGGCGGATGGCATGTTCGCCATGCGCCTTGGTCGGTGGAAGAACCGCTGTCGTCGCACCACTACTTCCAGCGAGAGATGCCGGGCCGGCCGATGTCCGCCACCTTCATCGGCAACGGGCGCGAGGTTCACGTGCTCGGCTTCAATGAAATGACCGTGCGGCGTTTTGGCGCGCGGCCTTTCGTGTTCTGCGGCGCGGTCGGGCCGGTGCCCGTGCCGGAGAACATTGCGATGCGCGTGACCGAGATCGCTCGCGCGTTGACTGCGGAGTTCGAACTGCGCGGCCTGTGCAGCCTCGACTTCATGCGCGACGGCGATGCCATCGGCGTGCTTGAAGTCAACCCCAGGCCACCCGCGAGCATGAGCCTTTACCGTTGGCCGGCAGGCGCGCCGGGCCTCATGCAGGCGCACCTGCGCGCTTGCCTGCACGGTGAGTTGCCCGCGATGCCTGCGCATGCGCAAGACATGGAAGGCTTCGAAATAGTCTTCGCACGGCGCCCCATGCAGCTCGAAACCGCCGCGGCCCGGCAAATCGCGCAATGGCCAGGCATCCGCGATATTCCGTGCGCCGGCCAGCGCTTCGATATCGACGACCCCCTCTGCACCCTCACCGCGAGCGGTACCAGCGCGGACGAGGTGCGCGCCCGCCTCGGCGAAAGCCGCCAGCGGCTGTTGCAATCACTGGAGACATCGGCATGAGCAACACCCCACCGCCGGCCTTCGCCGCGGGCCTGAGCGTCAACCGCATGGCGCGGCCTCTGGTCGAACGCCTGCTGCACGATGCCGATGCGCTCGGGCTGCAAGTGCGCCGCGACGAGAGCGGCGTGCACATCGTCGATGCCGGCATCGAGGCGCCGGGCAGCATCGAGGCCGGCCTGCGCGTCGGCGAGATCTGCATGGGCGGCCTCGGCCATGTGCACTTGCGCAGCGGCAGCGATGCCGAGGGCTGGCCCACATGGCTCGACGTGCGCAGCTCGCAGCCCGTGCTGGCGTGCCTAGGCAGCCAGTACGCCGGCTGGAGCCTTTCAGCAACCAAGGAGGAAACCGGCGGCAAGAAGTTCTTCTCGCTCGGCTCCGGCCCGGCGCGCGCACTGGCGGTCAAGGAAAAACTCTTTACCGAACTGGACTACCGCGACAACGCAGAGTGCGGCGTGCTGGTGCTGGAAGTCGATCGCGCTCCGCCGAAGATCGTGATCGACAAGCTGCTGCGCGATTGCAACCTGGCGGCCGACGCGCTCACGCTGATCCTCACGCCCACCACAAGCCTTGCGGGCACCACGCAGGTGGTGGCGCGCGTGCTCGAGGTGGCGCTGCACAAGTCGCACGAGCTTGGTTTTGCGCTCGCCAATATCGTCGATGGCGCAGGCACCGCGCCGCTGCCTTCGCCCAGCGCTGATGGCGTCGAGGCAATGGGGCGCACCAACGATTCCATTCTTTACGGTGGCCGCGTGCATCTCACGGTTCGGGGCGACGATGAGGCCGCACGCGAACTGGCCCGCGCGTTGCCATCCCGCAATTCGCGCGATCACGGCCGCTCGTTCGCCCACATCTTCAAGGAGGTCGAGTACGACTTCTACAAGATCGACGGCGCGCTTTTTGCGCCTGCCGAAGTGTGGGTGAGCAACATCGACAGCGGCAACACATGGCACGGCGGCGCGCCCGAGATGGCGCTGCTGCAGCGGCTGTGGCTGCAGCAGGCATGAGGGCGCTTCGATGACCACGCGAATCGCCATCATGACGGACGAGATCGGCTGGCATACCCGCCAGCTGCAAGCCGCGTTGCGCGCACGCGGTGCGGTGGGCCGCTGCGTCGACTTGGCCGACTGCAACATCGACACCACCGCAGCGTGGCACGGCCTCGTGATTCCCGGCTATGGCCGCGAGCTGCCCGACGCGGTGCTGGTGCGCGGCATTGCCGGCGGAAGCTTCGAGCAAGTGACCAAGCGGCTGGGCGTGCTGCATGCGCTGCGCGAGCTTGGCGTGCCGGTCTACAACGATGCGCGCGCCATCGAGCGTTCGGTCGACAAGTCGATGACCAGCCTGCTACTGCATGCAGCGCGCATTCCCGCTCCCGCCACATGGGCCACCGAGTCGGCGGCACAGGCCAGGCGCATTGCCATGCGCGAAACGGCCGCGGGGCACGCGCTGGTGATCAAGCCCTTGTTCGGCTCGCAGGGCAAAGACCTGCAACTCGTGGGCGAGGTAGACGGCGTACATCACCCCATGCCCGACACCGACGCGCGCTATGCGGGCCTTGCCTATCTGCAGCGCTTTGTGCCGCCTATGGGCTCGCCCGGTTTCGACTGGCGTGTGCTCGTGGTCGGCGGGCGTGCCATTACCGCGATGCGGCGCGTGAGCACGCACTGGGTTCACAACGTGGCGCAGGGCGCGCGCTGCGAGCCCGCCCAACTCGATCCGGCACTCGTGCAAATGGCCGAAGGCGCGGCGCATGCACTCGACATGGACTATGCGGGCGTAGACCTCATCGCCGCCGCCAGCGGGCCGAAGATCCAGGTGCTGGAAGTCAACGGCGTGGCAGCCTGGCAGGGGCTGCAGCGCGTCACGGGCTTCAACATTGCCCGCGCCATCGTCGACGACCTTCTCGACCGCAAGATGGTGCAGAGCCGCAGCCGCTTGCAAGAAAGCCTGCCTCCGGAGCGCCGTGCCTGATGAATGCGAGGCAGGCCGCCATCGAACGGGCGCGTGCCTGCTTCCTGCGCGCCTGCTGGCTCGATGTTGCAGTGCGCAAACCGGGCAACGTCAGCCGCGATTCGCCCGGCCACCGCATGCAGGCCTCGATGTTCATCGATAGCGCCAAGGCTGCCGCAGGCCCGCTGTTCGAGCCCGGGCTGCGCGTGGGCGAACGCATCGAAGCCGCTGTGGAAGCCACTTGGGCGGTGGCGGGCTGCAACACCAACCTCGGCATCTTGCTGCTGTGCGCGCCCGTAGCCGTGGCCGTGGAGCAGAACCCCGCCGCTGCCGCGCCTGCGGCATTGCGCGCCGCCGTGGAGTCCGTGCTGGCCACGCTCGACATCGACGATGCGCGCGCCGCCTACCGCGCCATCGCGCGCGCGCACCCGGGCGGCCTCGGAAGCGCGCCGGAGGAAGATGTGCATGACGCCCCAACGGTCGATCTGCGCGCGGCCATGGCGCTTGCGGCCGACCGCGACCTCATCGCGCGGCAGTACCGCGACGGCTTCGCGGACCTGTTCGCGCTCGCATTCCAGGTGCCGGTGTACCAGGCAGGCCTGGTCGATGCGCCGGCCGGCACCGACGCACCCCCCGATGCGGCCACTGTGGCTTCTGTCCAACGGCTTTACCTCGCCTGCCTGGGCGCCTTTCCCGATTCACACATTGTTCGAAAACACGGCGGGCGCGTGGCACAGACTGTCATGACGGCGGCGCAGGCCTGGCGCGAGCGCGCCGGCGAGGGCGCGGTGCTCGACGCGGACCCCGAATTCGCGGCATGGGACGTTTCGCTCAAGGAGGCGGGCATCAACCCGGGAACCAGCGCCGATTTCACCGTGGCCGCGCTGCTGCTGTCGGGCTGGATCCGCTCTTGCCCGGTGCCTGCTCGCGGCCCGGCGTGCGGATGGCACGGATCGTGATAACCATGGCATTGCGCTGGTCGTTCTGACCGGTGTCGTAATGACCCTAACCACCTTGGACCTCTAAGAGGAGACCCGAAACCATGGCAAAAATAGATCGACTGATGGTGGGCGAATCGCTCGTCGGCGACGGCAACGAAGTAGCCCATATCGACCTGATCATCGGACCGCGCGGAAGCGCCGCCGAGACCGCCTTCGCCAACGCGTTGACGAACAACAAGGACGGCTTCACTTCGCTGCTCGCAGTGGTGGCGCCCAACCTGCTGACCAAGCCTGCGACCGTGATGTTCAACAAAGTGACCATCAAGGGCGCCAAACAGGCGGTGCAGATGTTCGGTCCGGCACAGCGCGCCGTGGCACTGGCGGTGGCCGACAGCGTCGAGGACGGCACCATTCCCATGGCCGAGGCCGACAACCTGTTCATCTGCGTCGGTGTGTTCATCCACTGGCTTGCCGACGACGACAAGAAGATCCAGGACTACAACTATCAGGCTACGCGCGAATCCATTCAGCGCGCAGTGGCCGGCTTGCCGACCGCGGCTGAAGTGGTCGACAAGAAGGGCACCACGGCACATCCGTTCGCCGCGCACCTCTGAGTGAGAACCTGAAAGGAAGAAGCCGACGCGTGAACCGGGTCGGCTTCTTTTTTCTTGCCCGGTGTTTCGTTCAGTGTTTCGCAGGCACCATGCCGCTGGCAAGAAACTTCAGCACGGTTGCGCTGTGGGCAGGCTTCGAAGCACGGTGCGTTGCCGCATGGCGCTCGATCTGCACACCGACCGCTTGCACATCGTCGAACTTGCGCGGCTTCACGACCTTGACGCGTACCCAGCTGGCATTGAACTCGTCGATCAGGATGTCGGCGATGGCCTCTGCAAAGGCCTCCAGCAGCTGCAGCCGGTGTTCCGCCATGAGGCGCAGCAGCCGCTCGCGGACCACGCCGTAGTCGATGGTGTCGCCGATGCGGTCGGTGTCGCAGGCGCGCGCGCGGGGCAGGCCGGCATGCACGTCGATCACCAGCGGCTGCGCATGATGCAGCTCCGATTCGTGGATGCCGATGACCGTGTTGCCTTGAAAGCCCTCGATGAAGATCAGGTCCATGGGCGTTGCACTCCCGGACGCGGGCGCCTCGCCGGTGCCAGCGGACGCACTGGAAGCACGAGGAACATTCGAGGCAAAGTGGCCGATGGAAGGGCTCTGGCTGGTGGTCAAGCGATGTCTCCAGTGGATTCGAATGTGTTTGAAAGTGTGTCTGCAGACGAGGCGATGCCCCCATGCAGGATTCATCAACGCAAAATGCAGGCCAGACAGAGCGGATCCACTGCGGCGCTTTTCACTGCTTGGTGTTTCACCGGGTGTGCAGCGTGTCGGCAAGTACAACAATGGACCGACCAAGGAGACACGATGGAACGCGCTGGAGACATCCAATGACATTGACGCTGCGACAAGGCGACAGACACGCCGACCGGGTGCTCGACGTGGTGAGGCGAGGCTTTCACGAAGAGGGCAACGACCTGGTCACCCGCTCCTGGAGCCGCTGCCTCAACCAGTACCAGCTCGATCCGGGCCGTCCGCGCGAACCGGTGGTCATTGCGTCTTCGGCCTTGCAGAGCCGGCGCAACCAGCATGCCGACGTCATCGAATGCGCACGCTACGAGATGACCACGCTCTACCAGCAGTTGGCAGATGCGGAGTCCGCCGTGGTGCTGACCGATACCGACGGCGTCATCGTGCACATGGTGTCGTCGCCGGAGTTTGCCGCCGAGGCCGAGCCCATGGGCTTGCGCGCAGGTGGCATGTGGGGCGAGGCCGAGGCGGGCACCAACGGCATGGGCACCTGCCTTGCGGCCGCGCACCCGATCTCGGTCCGGCGCGAAGAACACTTCTTCAGCCACTTCACGCAGCTCACGTGTTCGGCGGTGCCGGTGTTCGATCCGTCCGGCGAGATCATCGCCGTACTCGACGTGACCAGCCGCTCCAGCCTTATGCAGCAGCACGTGCTCGTGCTGCTTGGCATGACCGCACGCATGATCGAGAACCGGCTTATCGACAAGCGCTTCTCGAACGCGCATCCGCTGCACTTTCACAGCCGGCCAGAGTTCGTCTACACGCTGCACGAAGGCAAGCTCGCCGTCGGCGACGACGGGCGCATTCTTGCGGCCAACCGCAGCGCCTTGTTCCAGCTTGGCGTGCAAACGATGGACGAGATCCGCACGCAGCGCATCGACGACCTGTTCCAGACTTCGCTCGAAGACATCGTGCAGCGCAGTCTTTCTTCTTCGTTCCACCCGGTGGTGGCGTACAGGGCCAACGCGGCGCTGCGCTTCTTTGCGGTGGCGCGCCGGCCTGCATCCGATGCGGCAACGCCGGCGCGCGCGCGTGCCGCCGGTGCCATCGCGGCGCCCATGGCGGCCGAGGCGGGAGCCGAGGCCTTTCGTGCGCCGCTGCGGCCCGCGGCAGCGCGCGCGCCCGGCATTCGCACTTTCAAGGATGCGCGGCTCGTGGCGCACCTGGACACCGCGCGCCGTGTGGTCGCGCGCCGGACCCCCGTGCTGCTGTGCGGCGAAACGGGCTCGGGCAAAGAGGTTTTTGCGCGCGCCATCCACGAGACCAGTCCGCATGCCGAAGGCGCTTTCGTCGCGGTCAACTGCGCAAGCCTGCCCGAGACGCTGATCGAATCGGAACTCTTCGGCTACAAGGCCGGCGCCTTCACCGGTGCGCAGCGCAGCGGCCGTCGCGGCAAGATCCTGCAGGCCGACGGCGGCACGCTGTTTCTCGACGAAATTGCCGACATGCCGCTGGAGCTGCAGGCCCGCCTGCTGCGCGTGCTCGACGAGCGGCAGGTCACGCCGCTGGGCACCGAAGAAACGCACCCGGTCGACTTCCAGCTTGTGAGCGCAAGCCACCAGCACCTGCCAAGCCTGGTGCGCGAAGGGCGCTTCCGCGAAGACCTTTATTACCGGCTGGCCGGCATCGAACTCGACCTGCCCGCGCTGCGCGACCGCACCGACAAGCGCGAGCTGATCCACGACGTGCTGAAGGACGAGGGCGGCAGCGACTGCAGGCTCGGCGAAGATGCCGAGCGCATGCTCATGGCCTATCCGTGGCCGGGCAACCTGCGCCAGCTCCGCCACGTGCTGCGCAGCGCTGCCGCGCTCGCAGACGGCAAGACCATCACGCGGGAGCACCTGCCTTCGCTTGTTGCAAGGGCTGCACCTTCGCCCGCACCGGCCTATGCATTACCTGCCGCAGCCATCGAGACGGCGGACGCGCAAGGCGAAGCCGCTGCTTCCGATGCGCCCCCGGCCGTCAAACTCAATCCGATCCAGGCCAACGAGCGGCAGGTGCTGCTGCAGATGCTCGAGCAGCACCGCTGGAACGTGAGCAACGTCGCCAAGGCGCTCGATGTCAGCCGCAACACCTTGTACCGAAAACTCCACAAGCTTCACATCGAGATCTCTCCACCCGATTGAGCCGGCAGGCTCGCCAGACATGACGAACGGAGGGACACCGGAAAAGGGCAAGATCGATCCGCGCGGTGCGGGCCTGGCAGTGGAAGACGGCGAGCCGCCGTTGCCCGCCTCGCCGCCGCGCTCGCGGCTGGCCTGGTGCATCACCGGTTCGGGTCACTTTCTCGAGGAGTCGCTTGCGCTTGCAGAGCGGCTGCCTTCCGTGGACCTGTTTCTTTCGGCCGCGGCGGAAGAGGTGTTGCCCATCTACAAGCTGCACATCGAGGCGCTGAAGTCGCGCTTTCGGGTGTTCCGCGACAAGACGGCCAGCGGCGTGCCCGTGGGCATGCTCTACGACGACATCTATCACACCGTGGTGGTGGCGCCGGCCACCAGCAACACGGTGGCCAAGTGCGCATTCGGCATCAGCGACTCGCTGCCGACCAACATGTTTGCCCAGGCCGGCAAGCTCGGCATTCCTGGCATCGTGTTTGCATGTGACACAGAACCCGTGGTGGTGACCAAGTCACCGCACGACTGGGTCACGCTGCGTCCAAGGCGCATCGAACTGGACAACGTGGAGCGGCTGCGCGGCATCGATTTTTGCCAGGTGGTCTCGTCGCCCGCCGAACTCGAAGCCGTGCTCGATGCACGCATGAAGGAACTCTCTCTCGCATGGAACACATCGTCTTCCTGACCGGGCGCCTCGCCCAAGCCAGCCTCTCGCGGGTGCTGGCCGGCATAGAGGCGGCACCGTTCACATGGGAAGTGCGGGAGATCGGGTTGCAGGTGGCCGCGTTGATGACGGCCGACATGATCCGCCGCCGCGTTGCGGCACCGGTGGTTACCGAGGCTGAAGGCGAGGGCGCCGCACCGCGCCGCGCCGACCGCATCATGGTGCCGGGCCGCTGCCGCGGCGACGTCGAGGCCTTGAGCCAGTACTTCGGCGTTCCGGTGGAGCGCGGGCCGCAAGAGCTGAAGGATTTGCCGCGCCATTTCAACCGCAGCGCGCGCGCCATCGACCTGAACGAGTACGAGGTCGCGATCTTTGCCGAGATCGTCGATGCACCGCGGCTCACCGTGGCGCAAATCGTCGAGCGAGCCCGGCAGCTTGCGGCCGATGGGGCCAACGTCATCGACCTGGGCTGCCTGCCCGAAACGCGCTTCGACCACCTGGCAGAAAGCGTGCAGGCGCTCAAGGCCGCGGGCTTTCAAGTGAGCGTCGATTCAAGCGATCCGCAAGAGCTGCTGCTCGGCGGCAAGGCCGGCGCCGACTACCTGCTGAGCCTGACGCTCGACAGCCTGTGGATTGCCGACGAAGTGGCCGCAACGCCGGTGCTGATACCGCGCGTGCCGGCCGATGAAGAATCGCTGTACGAAGCGGTGGCGCAAATGCAGCAGCGTGGCCGCGCATTCCTCGCCGATTCGATTCTCGACCCGATACCCTTCGGACTGACCGCCTCCATCGTGCGCTACCACCGGTTGCGCGAGCGTTTTCCGGATGCGCCGATCATGCTTGGCGTCGGCAACGTCACCGAGCTTACCGAGGCCGACACCAGCGGCATCAACGCGGTGCTGTTCGGCATTGCCGCCGAGCTGAACGTGGCGGCGGTGCTGACCACGCAAGTGAGCCAGCATGCGCGCCGCGCGGTGAGCGAGGCCGACTGGGCGCGCCGCATCATGCATGCGGCGGCCCGCAATGCCACGCTGCCCAAGGGCATGAGCGATGCGCTGATGACGGTGCATGCCAAGCATCCGTTCCCCGATACGCCGGAAGAAATCGGCGAGATCGCCTCGCAGGTGCGCGACCCCAACTTTCGGGTGCAGATATCGCCGCTGGGCCTGCACGTGTACAACCGCGACGGCTTGCGGCTGGGGCAGGGCGCCTTCGAGCTCTGGCCGCAGCTCAAGCTGCAGGACGATGCCGACCATGCCTTCTACATGGGCGTGGAGCTTGCGCGCGCCGAGATCGCATGGCAGCTTGGCAAACGCTATGTGCAAGACCAGCCGCTCGACTGGGGCTGCGCCGCGCCGCGGCCTGCCGAAGACCTTGCGCGCTGGTGCGCACCGGGCACCACGATGAAGACATCGAAGAACAACGCGCAAGAGCCCGGAGCCGTGAGTACGGCCGCCGCGCCATCACCCACATGAACGACCAGATCTTCGAAGCCGTGGTCACCACCGTTGCGCCCGGCGGCAAGCCGCACGTGGCGCCAATGGGCATCCGCTACCGCGAAGACGGCATCCTGCTGATGCCGTTCAAGCCCTCGACCACGCACGACAACATCGTGGCCACTGGTCATGCGGTGCTCAACATCGTGTGCGACACCCGCGTGTTTGCGGGCTGCGTCACTGGCCGCAAGCTGTGGCCCACGCTGCCCGCCGAACGCATTGAAGGCGTACGGCTTGCCGCGGCACTGCGCCACGTAGAGCTTGAACTGGCCGAGCAGCGCGACGACGTGCAGCGGCCGGTGCTGCGCATGGTGGCGGTGCACGAGGCCACCCATGCGCCCTTCGTCGGCTTCAACCGGGCACAGGCCGCGGTGATCGAAGGCGCCGTGTTGGTCAGCCGCCTGCACATGCTGCCCCCCGAGAAAGTGGAAACCGAAATGACCTACCTACAGATTGCCATCGACAAGACCGCCGGCCCCGAAGAGCATGAGGCCTGGGAGTGGCTGCGCACCGCCGTCGCGCAGCACCGCAACGGCACACCGGAGCGCGCATCGTGACCCGCATGCTGGTGAGCGTGCGCAGCGTGGATGAAGCCTTGATTGCCGCGCGCGGCGGCGCCGACTTCATCGACCTGAAGGAACCGAGCGACGGCGCACTGGGCGGCTTACCCGTGGCGACCATCGGCGCCATCGTGAGTGCATTGCGTGCGCACGGCATCGGCCTGCCCGTGAGTGCGACGATCGGCGACTTGCCCATGCATGCGCTGGGCGGCATCCTCGCTCAAGTCGATGCGGTCGGTGCTTGCGGTGTCGACTACGTGAAAGTCGGCATCGAGCGCGGGACCGAGGCCTTTGCGGTGCTCGACGCGCTCTCCGCCTGCGACTGGCCGGTGGTGCCGGTCTTCGTTGCAGACCATGGCATCGACGCGGCGCTGGTCGCGCATGCATGCACGCTCGGGTTTCCGGCGCTCATGGCCGACACTGCCGACAAGCTGGCCGGCAGCTTGTTCGATGCCTTGCCGACGGCGGACCTGCGCGCCTTTGCCGCCCGTGTGCGCGCCTCGGGCCGGCTCGTCGGCCTGGCGGGCGCGCTGCGCATGGCGCACGTTCCCTTGCTGCAATCCCTGGCGCCTGACTTCGCGGGCTTTCGCAGTGCTGTTTGTGTTGCCGATCGCAAGACGGCGCTGTGCCCGGAGCGGCTTGCAGCCTTGGCCGCATCGTTGCACGGCGAGGCTGTGGAGCCTGCAGCGGCCTGAGTACCAGGCGTGGGCGGCCGTGCCCGCGGCCTGCAGCTTCAGCGCGGAACGAAGGTGGCTTCTCCCAGCAGCAGCGCCCGCATGGTCTCCAGCTGATTCTTGTGAAGCAACGTGATCGGAAAGGCCGCATCGCCAGAGCGGTCGGCAAACTGCTGGTCCACCACGCCGGCGTCGCCAAGCTCGCCCAGCGTCATCTGCGGATCGATGGCGCAAGACTTGACCAGCACCAGTTGCTCGGCATTGAGATGCTTTGCCAGGTCGAGCGCAATCGTGTCCGAAGTGGCCTCCCAGCCGGTGCGCGAATCAGGCTTGTCGCGCCGCAGTTCAAGTGGCAGCCACAGCGCGGTTTTTCCGCGCCTCAGCAGGTCGGGGATCTCGGTCTTGCGTGTTGCGAGCTGCAGTGCCGGGTTCAGCGCATGCAGCTGATACGCCGTCTGCGCCATGGCCAGCACCGCCATGTTGTGGGCGGCCAGGTCGTTGAACTGCCAATGCGCCTGCACGCGCCGCACTTCGTCCGCAAAGGTGCCGCCGCCGCAGACCACCGTCACGCGGCCGCCGCCGATCTGCGTGAGCAGATCGAGCCACTGCGGCAGCACCGGGTCCGAGCAAAGGCTGCCGCCGATCTTGACGACCCACATCAGTCGTGCTCCCTTTCGAAAAGCGCCGCCACCGCCACGCTGGGTGCGCACACCTGCGCCCAGGCGGTCGTGCCTGGGGTTGCATGGCGGGCCACGTTGGCGACGTCGCCGCCATAAGAAGCAAAGCGGTGCGGTGCGGAAGCGGCTGTTGCCACTGCCGCCGCAAGGTCCGGTACCAGGAACGCACCGCAGCCCGCACTCACGATCACGGCCTCGCGCGAAAGCGCATGCGCCGCCAGCACGCGGCGCAGCTGCGAACCGATGGCCTCGACTTGCGCGGCGCGCCATGCACGCGCAAGCTCCAGCCATTCTTCCGCGGAGGCATCGCGCTCGTCCAGGCCCACCATGCGCGCAAGCCGCTGGCGCGTGGCAGGCAGGCTCTTGGCCGCGTTGTCGGCGCTCGGGTACAGGTCGTGCGCGGGGTCGAGCTCGCCGCACAGCCTGTAGACGTCGGCCGTGGTGGCGAAGAACTCGTTCATCACGTGGCTTGCCCGGCCGCGCCATTCGATGCGTTGCGTGAGCGCGCACACCGGCGTGCGCACCACGCCGTGGTAGGCGAGCTCTCCGCTCACCAGGCGCTCGGCATCGGTGCGGCTGGCGGCCAGCACGCGCTCGTTGCCGAAGGCGATCAGGTCGGTGGTGGTGCTGCCGATGTCGACCAGCACGCCTTGCGGAAACACCAGCGCGGCATGCCGCGCGGTGGCAAGCCAGTTGGCCGAGGCAATGTGCTCCCAATGCCGCGTGACCTGTGCGGGGGCGCACCAGCCAGCGTCTCCGGCAAAGAAATGCAAGGCACCCGGCCGCGAGGGAAGCGCGGCCGCCAGCGCAGCCGCAATGCCCCGCACGCCGGCTTCACGGTCGGGGAACAGGTCGACCATTTCACCCGTCATGGTCACCGCATGTTGTGCCGCATCGAAAGCCGGCCAGCGCGTTCGCGCGGCCTGCAGCGCGCGCGCCAGATGGTCGAGGCCCTGCCATAGCGGGCAGCCCCATTGCGCCACGTCGACCACCTCGCCGCTTTGCAGCAGGCAGGCCTTCACGTGCGCGCCGCCGATGTCCCACCCGATGGTGGTGCGTTCAGGCGTCGGCACGTGCAAGTTCCCGTTCGGCGAGTTGGCCGCGCCCGCGGTCCGCCAGCAGTTCGGCCGCCAGGTTGCGGCCCAGCGTGGCCGAGAGGCCGACATAGGCGCAGGTGACGCGCGGGTTCACCTCGATCACCACCGGCCCGTGCCGCGGATGCCACACCAGGTCGATGCCCGCGAATCCGAGCAGCCCTGGGATGGCGCGCGCGACCTGCGTGGCCAGTGCGGCCAGCGGTGGCCAGCGCGGGTCGCTGCGGTCCACCGCATCGACGCTCACACCGTCGAACGACAGGCTTCCGTGCGAGTCGATCGAAATGCACTGGCGGTTGATGCTCAGCATTTCGGCATTCTGCTCCGTGCACAGCAGCGAGAGGCTCAGGGCCTCGCCTTCGATCCAGGGCTCCAGCGTCAAGGTGGCGCCGGCCTGTGTGCGCCGGGCCTGGTCTTCGAGCGCGTTGGCGTGGCGCGTGTGCACATGGGTGGCCACGCCGCCGGCGCCGTCGTCGGGCTTGACCACCCAGCGCTGTATCTCGGGCGCATCGGCAAAGGCCAGGGGCGTCGGTACGCCGTGGGACGCCAGGTGCGCGAGGGTGGCTTTCTTGCCCGCCGTCAGTTCGATGGCGCCGGCGCTGCAGCCGAGCCAGCGCGCATTGCCGACCGTGCGTTGGAACCTTGCCAGCAGCCCGTCCGTCTCGGGCGCGACCAGCCACACCACATCGTGCAGCACGCTTTGGCGCGCCACGAAGTCGAAGGCCGATTCGTTGGCGAGCGGCCGAAGCGGCACCGCTCCGGCGGGCAGGGTGTTCCCCGGTTCGCAGACCGCGGCCGAGACCGAACAATCGGCCACGCGCATCAAGTCGGCCACCATGGCGTCGCGCATCGAAAGGCCGAGCGGCAGCAGCTCGTCGGCGGCCGCATCGTCGCCGTAGTCGCTCCAGCCGCCGCCACTGAGATACTCGTAGACAAATACGCGTGTCGTCATTTCATCATCCACTTTCCGGGTACGTTTCCCATCACTTGCCAATGACTTCCGAACTCAACCTGATCCCCGTCGTCGACTTGCTGCAGGGCCAGGTGGTGAGGGCGGTGCGCGGCGATCGCAAGTCGTACCGGCCGATCGTCTCGGCGCTGTGCGCCAGCAGCGATCCGGTGACGGTGGCGCGCATCCTGTGCGAGCACTGCGCGGCGCGTCAGCTCTACGTGGCCGACCTCGATGCCTTGCAGGGTGGAGCGGCGCAGATCGCCGTGCTGGCCGATGTGCTGGAGGCATTGCCCCACGTCGAGCTTTGGCTCGACGTGGGCCTGGCGGACGCCGCGGCCGGCGATGCGCTGCGCAGTCAGCTCGCGCCTTTTGCGTCGCGCATCGTGCTCGTGTTCGGCAGCGAATCGCTGCGTTCGCGCGAGGCCCTCGAGCGCTGCTTCGAGAACGCGAACGGCGAGGCTGAAGCGGGCGCCCCCGGCGCCGCGCTGTCGCTCGACCGCCGCGACGGCCGGCGGCTCGATCAGGCTGGCTGCTGGGATGCCGTGGACCTGTGGCCTCGGCGGCTGATCGTGATGACGCTCGAACGCGTCGGCTCCGGTGCCGGCCCCGACCTGGACACCTTGCAAGAAGTGCGGCGCCTGGCGCCGGGCGCCATGGTCATCGGCGCCGGCGGAATCCGCAGCCCCGAAGACCTGGCGCTTGCGAGTGCCGCCGGCGCCGACGCCTGGCTGGTTGCCAGCGCGTTGCACGACCTGCAGTTGCCGCGGGTGCACCGCTGATCCGGCGGGTCCGGCGCAACGAGGGTGGGTGAGGCATGCCATCAACCCGCCGCACACACGAACCGTGCCATCCCGGGAGGGGCTTGCAAGTACTGCCGATGGCCTCTGCCGGCACGCAATGACCGCCAAAATCGCAACACTGTGTCTCAAACGCGTGTGTCATGAGGGCCTTCTTGTAGCTGTCCGGCCAAGACGCCGCTAGGCGGGCCCGCCCGGGCGGTGAATGGCACATGGCTTGCGTGGTCGCCAGCCCATGAGCGAACTCGACCCCGCCGCCGCGCAGCCCGGCCACCCTCCGTGGACCTGCCCGTTCTGCCCCCTGCTGTGCGATACCTTCGGCGTTGAGGCTGGCCCGCCCGGCACGCCGCTGAAGCTTGTCGGCAGCGACTGCCCGAGGGCCAGCGCCGCACTGGCCGAGTTCGACGGTGCCCCCGTCGCGTCGCAGCCACAGGTCGATGGCAGCGACTGCGACTTCGACACGGCCGTTGCTGCCGCTGCCTCCGTGCTCGCAGCCAGCCATCAACCCCTGTTCGGCGGCCTTGGAACCGATGTGGCGGGTGCCCGCGCGCTGTACGCGCTGGCCTGCGAAACCGGCGCCATCTGCGATGCCGCGCAGGGCCGGGCGATGATGCACGGCCTGCGTGCGCTGCAAGACCGCGGCGGCTTCACCACCACGTTGGCGGAAGCAAGAACGCGCGCCGAGCTGATCGTCTGCATGACGGGCGACCCGAAGGCGCGATATCCGGAGTTCTTCCGCCGATGCGGCGTAGGCGAGCGGGACGACGTGCAGACCGAAATGCTGCCCATGGCAGGCGACATGTTCGATACCGTGGGCCTGCTCGCAGCCTTGGTGGCGGAGCGCATCTCCGCCGACGACGCGCGCGTGCCGCCGGAGCTTGCGGCCTTGTCGGTGCGGTTGCGGGCGGCGCGCTACTCGGTGCTGGTGTACGAGCCGGGCCGGCTGCCGGCACAGGGCGCGTTGATTGTCGAAGCCATCCAGCGCATCGTCGCCACGCTCAACCGCAGCACGCGCGCGGCGTCGCTCTCGCTGGGCGGTGGCGACGGTGCCGCCACGGTCAACCAGGTGTTCACCTGGCTTTCGGGCCTGCCGCTGCGTTCGCGTGCCGGGCCGCTCGGCCTGGAGCATGAGCCGCTGTGCTTCGATGCCGGCCGCCTGCTGGCGGACGACGCGGTCGACGCATTGCTGTGGGTGTCGAGCTACGGCCCCGAGCCCGCACCGCCCTTGGCCGACATGCCGCGCATCGTGCTCGGGCACCCGGGCATGCGGCCGCAGGGTGGGGGGGCGAGTGCGCGCAAGCAGGTGTTCATCCCCGTCTCGACACCCGGCATCGGTTGCAGCGGCCATTTGTTCCGCACCGACGGCTCGGTGCTGTTGCCCCTGCGGCCGTTGTACGAAGACGGACTGCCCAGCGTCGACGACGTCGTCAGGCGCCTGACGCAGTCCGTGAAAGCGCTGAAGCGGGAGAGGGCGCAATGACGACGCTGCGCCTGCGCGGTGGCCGCGTGATCGACCCGACGAACGGCCGCGACGAGGTGTGCGACCTGTACGTGCGCGACGGCCGCATGGTCGATCTGGCGCCGCACGAGGCCGCCACTGAAGAGATCGACATCGGCGGCTGCATCGTCATGGCCGGCGGCATCGACATGCACACCCACATCGGCGGCGGCAAGGTCAACCTTGCGCGCATGCTGCTGCCCGAGGACCACCGCGCCAATGCCAACCCCCTGGCGCTGCCGGACAACCTGCTGGAGCTTGCATCCTGCGGCGGCTGCGCGCCCGGCACCCTGGCCACCGGCTACCGCTATGTGGAGATGGGCTACACGGCAGCCTTCGAGCCGGCCATGATGGCTTGCAACGCACGCCACACGCACATGGAAATGGGCGACACGCCCATTCTCGACCATGGCGCGTACGTGATGCTCGGCAACGACGAGCTCTTCTTGCGTATGCTGGCCGAGGGCTGGGACTTCGAGCGCATTCGCGACTACGCGGGCTGGACCATCAACGCCAGCAAGGCAATGGGCGTGAAGGTGGTGAACCCGGGCGGGATCTCGGCCTTCAAGTTCAACCAGCGCAAGCTCGATGTCGACGAGAACCATGTGCACTGGCAGGTCACGCCCAGGCAGGTGGTGCACACGCTGGCGCGCGCGCTGCGCGAGCTTGGCGTGCCGCATCCGCTGCACATTCACGGCAGCAACCTCGGGGTGGCGGGCAACATCCAGTCGACGCTCGACACCATTGCCGCGCTTGACGGCTTGCCCGGGCACCTCACGCACATCCAGTTCCATGCCTACGGCACCGAGGGGCCGAAGAAGTTTTCTTCCGCTGCGCTGCAGCTTGCGGAGGTGGTGAACGCCAACAAGAACGTGAGCATCGACGTCGGCCAGATCATGTTCGGGCAGACCGTCACAGCCTCGGGCGACACCATGCGCCAGCATGCGCAATCGGGCCTGGCCGATCCGCGCAAGTGGATCGGCGCCGACATCGAATGCGAAGCCGGCTGCGGCGTGGTGCCGTTCCGCTACCGCGAGCAGAGCTATGTGAACGCGCTGCAGTGGGTCATCGGGCTCGAGATTTTCTTGCTGGTCGACGACCCGTGGCGCGTGGTGCTGACCACCGACCATCCCAACGGCGGGCCGTTTACCAGCTATCCGCATCTGATCCGCCTGCTGATGGACCGCAGCTTTCGCGAGGAGCAACTGGCCAAGCTGCACCCCGAGGTGGCGGCGCAGGCCGCGCTGCGCTCGATCACGCGCGAGCTTTCGCTCTACGAGATTGCCATCATGACGCGCGCCGGCCCCGCGCGCCTGCTCGGCCTGCGCGACCGTGGCCACCTGGGTGCGGGCGCCGCGGCCGACATTGCCGTGTACCGCGAAAACGAGAACCGCGAGGCCATGTTCGCCTCGCCCGAATACGTGTTCAAGGACGGCGTGCTGGTTTCGCGCGCCGGGCGAGTCACTGCGGTGCCCACGGGCGGCACGCACTTCGTGGCGCCGGAGTACGACCGCGGCATCGAGCAGCGGCTGCGCCGGCATCTGGCGGCGCACGGCTCGGTCAACTTCGACCACATTGCCATTGGCCACGACGAGCTTTGCCGCTGCTGCAACGGCGGGCGCCTGCTGCCGGCCGAATGCTTCCAGGAGGCGTCGTCATGAGGAAGGCGTGCGCGGCATGACCGCCCCTTCATCCGTTCAGCGCAACGGCGTCGTCATCGACCAGACCTTCGCCGAGGCCTTTCCGATGAAGGCCACCCGCATCGTCATCACGGCGCACACGCTCGAGTGGGCGCGCCATGCGGCGGTGTCGGCCACGGGCTTTGCAACTTCGGTGATCGCGTGCGGCTGCGAGGCGGGCATCGAGCGCGAGCTGGGCCCACACGAAACACCCGACGGCCGGCCGGGCGTGAACGTGCTGATCTTCTCGATGTCGGGCAAGGAGCTCGGCAAGCAGCTGGAGCGCCGTGTCGGCCAATGCGTGCTGACCTGCCCGACCACGGCGGTGTTCGCCGGCCTGCCGCGCACAGCAGGCGGCGACGTGGCGGCGCTCGGCAAGAACCTGCGCTTCTTTGGCGACGGGTGGCAGATTTCGAAGGTGATCGACGGTGTGCGCTATTGGCGCGTGCCGGTGATGGACGGCGAATTCGTGGCGCAGGAAGACACGCCCGTGGTCAAGGCCGTGGGCGGCGGCAACCTGCTGCTGCTTGCGCGCGACACCGACGGCGCACTGGCCGCCGCCGAAGCCGCCGTGGCCGCGATGAAGCGGCTGCCCAACGTGGTCATGCCGTTTCCGGGCGGCGTGGTGCGCTCAGGCTCGAAGGTCGGCAGCCGCTATGCGAACCTGAATGCATCGACCAACGATGCGTTTTGCCCGAGCCTCGTCGGACTGGTGCCTCACAGCGAGCTGGCAAGCAACGGTGGTGCGCCCGCAGCGCAGATCGGCTGCGTGATGGAGATCGTGATCGACGGGCTGACCGAAGCCGACGTGGCCGCCGCCATGCGCGTGGGCATGGAAGCGGCAATTGGCATTGGCCCGGCCGGCGGCCTGCTGCGTATTTCGGCGGGCAACTACGGCGGCAAGCTGGGCCCGTTTCACTTTCATCTGCACAAGCTGCTCGGCGCGGGAGATGAGCCATGAGCGGATGGAACCTCAGGCTGCGGCAAGTGCCCGCATTGCGCGTCGATCTGCGCGGCGTCACGCCGGCTGCGCTGGCGGAACTCTCGGCCGCGCAAGTCGAACAGCTGCCCGTGGGCCATGGCAACGAGATGCTTGCGCTGGCCGAATTGTTCAGCATTGCGCCAGACAAGGAAGAGGGCGTGCTTCGCTTCGAAGGCAACCTCGAGCGCGTCGACCGCATCGGATGGCAGATGGACGCCGGCCGCATCCGCGTCGAAGGCCATGCCGGCCACTACGCGGGCGGCTGCATGCGCGGCGGCGAGCTGCGCATCGAAGGCCGCGCCGGCCTGCTGGCCGCTTGCGAAATGGCCGGCGGCACCATCGACGTGAAGGGCGACGTCGGCGACTTTGCCGCCAGCACCTTGCCCGGCAGCATGGACGGCATGCGCGGCGGCACCTTCGTCGTTCATGGCAATGCGGGCGAGCGTTTTGGCGACCGCATGCGCCGTGGCACTGCGCTGGTTCATGGCGGGGCGGGCGCTTTCCTGGGCTCGCGCATGGTGGCCGGCACGATTGCCGTGGGTGGCGGTGTCGGCGCGCATGCGGGCTATGGCATGCGCCGCGGCAGCATTGTTTTTGCGGAGGCGCGGGCGGCCTTGCCCGAAGGCACCCGGTCGGCGCCGACCTTCGTGCCGAACCGCGCCGCAACGCCGGTCTTCTGGGCGCTGCTGGCGCGCGACCTTGCGCGGCACGGCGGGCTCTTCAGCGACTTGCCGATGCGCCGCATCGAGCGGCATCTGGGCGACCTTTCCGCAGACGGAAAAGGCGAACTCATCGTTTGCCTGTGATTCGCTTCTTCAAGCTTCTTCAAAAACCCTCCTTCCGAATCTTCCTTTCATATGACGCATCCTTATATTTTTCAAGCTGGCGAAGCCACTGTTCTTGCAAGGGAAGGGCAGTTCACCGACGCCATGCCCGAAATCCTGATCGGCGCGACCGACGGGCCGGTGGGCCATGCCTTCGCGGGCATGATGGCGCAGAGCAAGGGCCACACCGCGATGTTTGCGATTCGCGCCTGCAACCAGCTCGTGCGGCCCGCGACCATCATGGTGCCCAAGGTCACGCTGAAAGATTCGGCCAACATCGACCTGTTTGGCGGGGTGGTGCAAAGCGCAACGGCCGACGCGGTGGTTGACTGCCTGATCGATGGCATCATTCCCAGGAACCTGGCCAACACGCTGTGCATCATCAGCCTGGTGTGGATCGATCCACGCTGCGCCAAGGACGAGAACCTCGACAAGAAAGACATGTACCGCACCAACTACGAAGCCACCAAGCTCGCCATTCGCCGTGCGCTCAGCAACGAGCCTTCGGTGGACGAGCTGATTGCCAACCGCCACCGCATCAAACACGACATGGACGACTGGAGCTGAATTTGTCCGCCTTCGCGCTTCTCGACGACTGCGGCTCCACGGCCGAGCGGCCCACCAGCCGGCTGCACACCGGGTTCGTCCGCGAACACCGGTGCACCGATGCGGCCCGGCTCGACGATGTGTGGGCACAGGTCGATGCCGACTTGCGCCAAGGCCTGCATGCGGTGCTGCTGGCCGACTACGAATGGGGCGCCAAGCTGCTTCACGCGGGGCAGGCGCGGCTTGCTCCGGACGACGCTTCGGCATTGCGCGTGCTGATGTTCCGCGAATGCGCCCGGCTCTCGGCCGACGAGGCGGGCGCCTGGCTGGCAAGGCTCGAACAGCGCGAAAGGCGCGAAGGTAGCGAATCGCATCCGCCCGGCCAGCCGCAGCCTGCCGGCGTGATGGACCTGCACCCCAGCATCGATGAAGCCGCGTTCACGGAGGCCATCGCACGCATTCACGAGGCCATTGCCGCGGGCGAGACCTACCAGGTCAACTTCACCTACCGGCTGCATGGCCGAAGCTACGGCTCGCCCGTGACCCTGTACCGGCGGCTGCGCGAGCGGCAGCCCGTGGCCTACGGTGCGCTGATCGCCTTGCCTGAGGGCACCGGAAAGGCCGGCGATAGCGATGCGACCCACGTGCTCTCCTGCTCGCCCGAACTCTTCTTGCGCCATGACCGAGGCGTGCTCACCGCGCGCCCCATGAAAGGCACCGCTGCGCGCGCCGATGCGCCCGAAGGAGACAGCGAAATGGCGCGCCTGCTTTCGGTCGACACCAAGAACCGCGCCGAGAACGTGATGATCGTCGACCTGCTGCGCAACGACATCGGCCGCGTGGCGGAGGTCGGCTCGGTCAAGGTGCCCACGCTCTTTGCCGTCGAACCCTACGCCACGGTGTTCCAGATGACCTCGACCGTGCAGGCAAAGCTGCGTGCGAAAGTCGGCATGCCCGAGTTGCTGCGCGCGGTGTTTCCCTGCGGCTCGATCACCGGCGCGCCCAAGCACCGCACCATGGAGTGGATTGCGGAGCTCGAGAGCACGCCGCGCGGCCTTTACTGCGGCGCCATCGGCTGGATCGAAGCGCCGGCGCAGGGCGCGTCGATCGGCGACTTCTGCCTGTCGGTGGCCATTCGCACGCTCACGCTCGGCGAGGAAGCCGAAGGCCTGCGGCCGCTGCGCCTGGGTGTTGGCGCGGGCATCGTGCAAGACAGCGTCGCGGCCGACGAGTTCGAAGAATGCATGCTCAAGGCGCGCTTTCTCACCGCGCTCGACCCCGGCTTCGAGCTCTTCGAAACCATGCTGGTCACGCCGGGCGAAGGCATCCGCTACCTGGACCGTCACCTGGGCCGGCTGGCGGGCAGCGCACGCGCACTGGGCTTCAGGTTCAGCCGCGATGCCGCGATGGAGGCACTGCGCGATGCGCTTCCGGCGCTTTCGCCCAGCCAGCCTTCACGTTTGCGCCTCGCGCTCGCGCACGGCGGGCGCATCGGCATCACGCACTCGCCATTGCCGCCTTTGCCTCCCGGCGCGGTAAAGCTCGTTATCGCCGACCAGCGGCTGCCCAACGCCAACCCGCTGGGCGCCTTCAAGACCACCGTGCGCCAGCATTACGACGCCGGCGTGCGCGCCGCCGAACGCGCCGGTGCCTTCGACAGCCTGTTCTTCACCGAAGACGGCCGGCTCGTCGAAGGCGGGCGCAGCACGCTCTTCGCACGCATCGACGGACGCTGGTGGACGCCGCCCGTTTCCGACGGCGCACTGCCCGGCGTGATGCGCGGCGTGCTCATCGAAGACTCCATCTGGGAAGCCGCGGAACGCAGCCTGTACCTGCAAGACCTGCAGGCGGCGCAGAAGCTCGTGGTGTGCAACGCCTTGCGCGGTGTGCTGCCGGCGCAGCTGCTCATGCAAGCGCAGCTCCAGCCGCACGAGGCTTCGGCCGCCTGACGCAGCAGGGCGGCAAGCGGCCCCGCTCGCACGCACGCAGGCATGCAATGAAACTGGCGCTCTTCGACCTCGACCACACGCTCGTTCCGTTCGACAGCGGCATGGCGTGGACGCGCTTCCTGGTGGCGCGAGGCGTGCTGCCGGCGGATGCCGAAACGGTCTACCTCGGCTATTGCCAGCAATATGTGGACGGCACGCTCGACATTCGCGAACTACACCGCGTGAGCGTTGCGCCGTTGGCAAGCTTCGGCATGGCGACGCTAAGAAAGTGGGCGGCCGAATTCGAAGCCGAGATCGAGCCTCGGGTTCCAGGCCAGATGCGTGCGCTGGTGCGAAAGCACCAGGAAGCCGGCCACGTCTGCGCCATCGTGACCGCCACCACCCGCTTCATCGCCGAACCCTTCGGACGGGTGTTCGGCGTTGCCGACGTGCTGGCCACGCGCTCGCTCGTGATCGACGACACGCTCGACGGCGGTATCGACGGCGACCCATGCTTCGGCGTTCACAAGCTTGCGCATGTGAACGAATGGCTTGCGCTGCGCGATACGCGGCTCGATGCGCTGGAGCAGTCGTGGTTCTATTCGGATTCGGCTAGCGATCTGCCTCTGCTGGAGGCGGTGTCGGATGCGGTGGCGGTGGCGCCGGACGAGCGGCTGCGCGCCCGTGCTATTCAATGCGGTTGGCCGGTTATCGAGCGCGGCTGAGCCGCGCTAAACCTGAATCAACCCCCACCTCAGCGCCACCCACGTCAGCTCGGCCTGATTGGTGGCCCCGAGCTTCTGTTTCACCCGATACAGGTGCGAACCCACCGTGCTGAGCGAAAGGTTCAACGTGCTCGCAATCTGCGCCACCGTCATGCCGCGCGCAAGCTGGATGAAGACCGAGAACTCGCGCTCGCTGAGCAGGTCGGCGGGATTGGCTTCGCCCTCTATCTGCGCCGTGGCCAATGCTTGGGCGGTGTTCGCGTCGATGTAGCGCTCGCCGCGTGCCACGGCCTTCACGGCGGCAATCAGGGCTTCGGGCGCGCTGCGCTTGGCCAGGTAGCCCAGGGCGCCCGCACGCAGCACGCGGCGTGGATGAATCGTGTCCTCGTGCGCCGAGAGTGCGAGCACGCGCGCCTTCGGGTCGTGGGCCAGCAGGCGCCGCAAGGCTTCGAGGCCACCCATGCCGGGCATTGAAAGGTCCATCACCACCAGGTCGGGCCGCACCTGCGGGTAGTCCTGGCAGGCCTGTTCGCCGGTATCGGCTTCGGCCGCCACTTCGATCTGCGCGTCGGCCAGCAGCATGCGAAAGCCCATGCGCACCAGCGCATGGTCGTCCACCAGCATCACTCGAATCGGCTGGGCCGCCTGAACTGCCTGGGTCATGTGTCTGTGTTCTCCGTTTCGTCTGCCCGCATGGGCAGCCGCACCGTCAATCGGGCGCCGCTGGGCTCGGCGGGTTCGAGGCGCAGTTCGCCGCCCAGGCTGTCGATGCGCTCTGCGAGCCATCGCAGGCCATAGTGCCCTGTGCTGGTTTCCCTTGCGGCCTCAGGGCCGGGCAGGCCGCGTCCGTCGTCGGTGAGCGTGAGCTTGACCGATTGCTCTTCCTCGCCCTGCAAGGCGAGCACGATGCGATGCGCCTCGCCGTGGCGCAGGGCATTGGTAATGCCTTCCTGCGCGGCGCGGTACAGCACCAGCGCGGTGTCGGTGTCGAGCCGCAGGCGGTCTAGCTCAAGCTCCAGGCTCCATTCGACCTGCACATCGCTGTGGCTGTTGCGCGTGCGCTCCACCAAGTCTTCGAGCGCGGCCACCAGGCCGAACTTGTCGAGCACCAGCGGCGTCAGGCGCGGGATCATGCCGTGCATGGCGGTGTAGAGCCGGCCCGATTCCTCGGCGATGAGCCGTGCGGCCTGCTCGGCCTGTGGATCGAGCGCCTGCACGCGTTGCGCAATCGAAAGCGCCATGCTGCGCATTGCGGTGACCGATTGCCCCAGTTCGTCGTGCAGCTCGCGCGCGATGAGGCGGCGCTCTTGTTCGATCTTCTGGTCGACCCATCGGCCGAGTTCGCGGCTTTCCGAAAGGCGGCTTTCGGCACGCACTGCGCGCCGCTCGGTTTCGATGTGCTGCTGCAGCATGCCGACCATGCGGTTGAACGCGGCGCCGATGGCCGCGGCCTCGCTGCCGGGCAGGGCGCGCAACGCGACGTCGAAGCGCCCGCTTTCCAGCTGGTTGAGGGCATGGACGATGTCCGCGAACGGCCGGGTCGCGCGGCCCACGAGCCAGAACACGCCCGCATTGACGACCGCCAGCAGGCCCAACGCGCTGAGCATCAGCAGCACGAAATCATCCCAAGCGTCGAGCACCGCACGCGATGCGTTCGAAAGCACCATCAACCGCCCGCCCGGAAACGCGATGGACAGTTGAGAAGGCGGCGGCGAGACCAGCCCGGCAAACCAGTCAGGCGCATCGCGGCCGGCCTTGTAGACCGAGGTCGGCGAGCTGTACAGCACGCGGTCGTCGTTGTCGAGCAGCGTGATGTCGTTGGAGCGAACGCGCCCCACACCCTGCAGAAACGACAGCATGGCCGGCGTGCCCTGCGCTGCGTAGAGCCAGGCGGTGCGGTTGAGCAGCTGCGCCGCCACGCGGTTGGCGGCCACCACTTCTTCATGCACCGACTCGCGCATGGCGCGCACCTGCAGCGCGAGCATGGCCGCAACGAACAGCAGCGTGAGCAGGCTGACGATCAGGTTGATTTTCAGACGCAGCGTCATGGCACGGGCCTGTCGCCGAAGTGGCCATGCAGCGCATAGCTGTCGAGCGCGGTGACCATGGCCGAAGCCATCGCCGGATGTGAAGGATCGTGGCCCGCGCCGTTGACCCAGCGCAGCTGGCTGTGCGCGACGCGCTCGTGCACCGCCTGTGCGCCTTCGGGCCGGCAGATGCGGTCGTCTCGCGAATGCAGCAACAGGGTCGGCACCTTCGGGAGCGCATCGAGGCGGTCGAGAAGGGGAGGCGCATCGAGCCAGCAGCGATGCAGCAGGTAATGGCTCTGCACACGGTAGCGGTCGACCAGCGCGTCGAGCGTCTCGCGGTCGGGCTGCAGGCCGGTATTCGAAACGGGTTCGCCGCCGGCCAACGTTCGTTCCCATTGCCACCAGGCAAGGGCGAGCTGCCGGGGCAGGTCCGCATCACGGTCGGCGGGTGGCTCTTGAAGGCCGGCAGCCAGATAGCCCAGCATGTCGTGGCGTTGATCCGCCGGCGCCACAGATGCAAACCGCGCCCACGCGGCAGGCGCGTGGCCCGGGGTGTCCTGGAAGAAATCCTCGATGTATTCGGCGCTGGGCAAGAACACCGCGCGCAGCAGCAAAGCCGCGACTGCCTGCGGCTCGAATGCTGCATGCGCGAGCGCCAGCGTGGCGCCCCAAGAACCACCGACAACCAGCCAGCGCGGCACTTCGAGCCGCTCGCGCACAAGGCGCAAGTCATCGAGCAGATCCTCCGTGCGATTGTGCGCCGTCGCACCGCGCGGGCGGCTCCGGCCCGCACCGCGCTGGTCGATGCCGATCACCCGATACCGCGCGGGGTCGAAGAAGCGGCGCAGCAGCGGCGAAGTGCCCGAGCCGGGTCCGCCATGCAGCACCACGGCGCAGAGGCCGGCCGGATCACCACTTTCTTCTACATGCAGCACGTGGCCGTGCGGCGCCTCCATTGCGTGGGTGCGCCAAGGCTGGGTTTCTGGGTACAGGCCGGTAGAAAGCACGAGGGCCATGGTACGCGGTGGCCCCGAAGTCGCTATTCATGAAAATCATGAAGTCCCATTCATGATTTCACGGCTAGGTTGCGGCGGTGCATCGGTTCAATATGCGTTCTGGAGCACTCGAAGTTCCCGCAGCCGCCATGTGGCGCTGTGCCATCTTGCAGGAGACACAATATGAAATGGGAAACCCCGACGGCAACTGATCTTCGCTTCGGCTTCGAGATCACGATGTACGTCAGCGCACGCTGATTGCGCGCCTCTTCACAACCCGCCCCGGCTCGCCCGGGGCGGGTTGTTTCGAACCTCTTTCTTCCTGATTCGAGATGCGCATCACCGTTCTGGGCTCCGCCGCGGGCGGCGGCTTTCCGCAATGGAACTGCAATTGCCCCAACTGCCTGGGTGTGCGCGCGGGCACGGTGCGCGCCAAGCCGCGCACGCAGTCGTCGATCTTCGTACGGCCTGACCATGGCGAGGACGGCGTGCTGTTCAACGCGTCGCCCGACATCCTCGAGCAGATCCGCAGCAGCCCGGTACTGCAGCCGGGGCGCGCGCTGCGCGACACCGCCATCGCCGGCGTGGTGCTGATCGACGGACAGGTCGACCATGCCACGGGCCTTTTCATGCTGCGCGAACGCGGCACGCCGCTGCCGCTGTGGTGCACCGACCCGGTCGCCGAAGATCTGAGTCAGGGTAATCCCGTGCTGCGCGTGCTGTCGCACTACTGCGGCGTGGCGCGTCACCCGATTGCGCTCGACGGCAATGCCTTCGAGGTGCCGGGCGTGCCCAACCTGAGCTTTCGCGCCATGGCGCTCACCGGCAAGGCGGCGCCGTATTCGCCGCACCGCGAACAGCAGGTGCCGGGCGACAACATCGGTGTGACCGTGTTCGACCGCAAGAGCGGCAAGAGCCTGTTCTATGCGCCGGGGCTGGGCGCGATCACGCCGCCCGTGTTCGACGCCATGGCAACCGCCGATGCGGTCATGGTCGACGGCACCTTCTGGACCGACGACGAAATGGTTCGCCTGGGCGTCAGCGGCAAACGCGCGCGCGAGATCGGCCACCTGCCGCAATCAGGCGAGGGCGGAATGATCGAATGGCTGACGCGGCTGCCCGCGGCCACGCGGCGCATGCTCATTCACATCAACAACACCAACCCCATCCTCGACGAAGACTCCGACGAGCACGCGCTGCTGCGGCGCGCGGGCATCGAGCCTTGCGAGGACGGGATGACGATTCAACTCTGAAGCCAAGCGCCGGGTCCACCACCATGCATGCCGACAGAATCCAGGATCCGTTTCGACCGGCCGCGGGCGGCCAGCAGAACGCGCCGGCATGGAGCCGCGAAGAATTCGAAGCCAAGCTGCGCGAACGCGGCCGCAGCTATCACATCCACCATCCGTTCAACGTCATGCTCAACAGCGGCAGGGCCACGCCGGAGCAGATCCGCGGCTGGGTGGCCAACCGCTTCTACTACCAGATCGCGATTCCCATCAAGGACGGCGCGGTGATCTCGAACTGCCCCGATCCCGCGGTGCGGCGCGGCTGGGTGCAGCGCATCCTCGACCACGATGGCTTCGAGCTTGGCGGCATCAAGGACGAAGGCGGTATCGAGGCCTGGCTCCGCCTGGCCGAAGCCGTGGGCCTGTCGCGCGAAGAGGTGACCGACCTGCGCCATGTGGTGCCGGCCATGCGCTTTGCGGTCGATGCCTACGTGAACTTTGCGCGCCGCGCGCCGTGGCAAGAGGCGGCGTGCTCGTCGCTCACCGAGCTCTTCGCGCCCGAAATCCACAAGCAGCGCCTGGCCACCTGGCCGGAGCACTACAGCTGGATCGAGCCGGGCGGCCTGAGCTACTTTCGCAACCGCGTGAGCCAGGCGCGGCGCGACGTGGAGCAGGGGCTGGCCATCACGCTCGACCACTTCGACACCCGGGCACTGCAAGAGCGCGCGCTGGAAGTGCTGCAGTTCAAGCTCGACATTCTCTGGGCCATGAACGATGCGATGGCAACGCGCTACGGGGTCAGCAGCACATGACAGCAACCAAAGCCATGCTCACCGCCGAAAGCAAACCCCGCGTCGGCCCCGGCTTTCGCCTGCAATGGGAGCCGGCGCAAGACTGCCATGTGCTGCTGTACCCCGAAGGCATGGTGCGGCTGAACGGCAGCGCGGGCGAGATCATGAAGCGCTGCAACGGCGAGCGCAGCGTGGCACAGATCGTGGCCGACCTGGAACAAGCCTTCGACATCACCGGGCTCGAACCCGAGGTGCGCGGCTTCGTCGAAATGGCCGCGCAGCAGAACTGGCTGCGCTGGGACCCTGCATGACGCCCATGACGAACGCCGCACCACGCCCCGGACCGCCGCTCTGGCTGCTGGCCGAGCTGACCTACCGTTGCCCGCTGCATTGCGTCTTCTGCTTCAACCCGGTCGACTTTGCCAAGCAGGAGGACGAGCTCGGCACCGACGACTGGCTGCGCGTGCTGCGCGAAGGCCGCGAGCTTGGCGCGGTGCAGTGCGGCCTTTCAGGCGGAGAGCCGCTGCTGCGCGACGACCTCGAAATCATCATTGCCGAGGCCGCCCGCCTGGGCTACTACACCAACCTGCTGACCTCGGGCGTCGGCCTCACGGCGCAGCGCGCCGCCGCGCTCAAGGCCGCGGGCCTGGACCATGTGCAGCTGTCGTTCCAGGATTCCACGCGCGAGATGAACGACTTTCTCTCGCACACCAAGACCTTCGAGCTGAAGAACCGGGTGGCCAAGATCATCAAGGACCAGGGCTGGCCGATGGTGCTGAACGTGGTGATCCACCGCATGAACATCGACCACATCGACCGCATCATCGAAATGGCGCACGAGATGGGGGCCGAGTACCTGGAGCTTGCCAACACGCAGTACTACTCGTGGGCCTTCGTCAACCGCGACCAGTTGCTGCCAACGCACGAGCAGCTGCGGCATGCGGAGGAGGTGACCGACGCCTGGCGCAAGCGGCTGGGCGAGCGCATGCGCATCTTCTTCGTCGCACCCGACTACCACGAAGGCAAGGCCAAGAAGTGCGTCAACGGCTGGGGCAGCATGTTTCTTACCGTGGCGCCCGATGGCACCGCGCTGCCTTGCCACACCGCCAAGATGCTGCCGGGCCTCGAATTTCCGAACGTGAAGGCGCAGGGCCTCCGCGACATCTGGTTCGACTCCGAAGGCTTCAACCGCTACCGCGGCACCGGCTGGATGAAGGAACCCTGCGCAAGCTGCGACCAGCGCGAGCAGGACCTGGGCGGCTGCCGCTGCCAGGCCTACCTGCTGGCGCAGGATGCGGCCGCGGCCGACCCGGTGTGCGCGAAAAGCCCGGACCACCACCGCGTGGTCGAGGCGGTGGAGCGTGCCGCTGCGCGCGACCCTGCGGCGCCGGTGGAGCATCCGCTGGTGTTTCGCGACCCGGCCAATTCGCGCCGGCTTTCCGCCGCACTCGTCACGCCGGACGCGTGAGGCCGCGCGGCTGCAACCGTTCAGCCGCCTTCTTGTTTCGCGCCTTCGGCTGCTGCTCGCGCTTCCAGCCGAAATCCGGCGCAAACCGCCACGCGAGCAACAGCAGCGCGAGCAGGGCCGGAATCCAGCGCAGGTCCGCATCCGCAGGCAGGTATTGCGCATAGCGGCGGTCGAGCATCGCCGTTTTCAATGCATCGGGTGTCTGGAGGCGCCGGTAGTTCACACCCACCAGCTCGGCCAGCGACCGCAGGTGGTCTTGCCGCAGTTCGGAAAGATGCTCGTGGTTCAGCGTGCCGCCGATGGCCGAGCCTTGCACCACTTCGTCCGCCCGCCAGTAGCCGGCGGGCTCGCCGGTGCTGCCGGTCTTGGGAATGGGCACCGGCACATCGCCGCCCACGCCAACTAGCCAGCCCTTCACATCGCCGGGCTTGATGTCCGTCATCGGCGGCGTTTCGTTGATGCGCAAGGGCGGCGATTCCTGCCCGTCGCTGATGAAGACAAAGCTGGTGTCGGGCCCCACGCTGCGGGCGCCGCGCACCGCCCAGGTCACGCCCTTGCTCACATTGCTGGCGTTGGCCCAGCGCATGCGGCCGTCGATGCGTTCGAGCGAGGCCAGCAGTTCTTCGTAGTGGCTGCAGACCTCCACAGGCGCAAGAATCACCAGCGAGCGGTAGTCCGCAAAAATGCTCCAGCCCACCCTGGAGCCGCAAGGCAGCGCGCCCAGCACGTCGCGCATCGCGGCTCTCGCCAGCGCCAGGCGGCTGACGGCCACATGGTTCAGCTCGACATCCTCGACATTCATGCTCTGCGTGATGTCGAAGCTGACCTGCCAGTTGAACACCGGGCGCTGCAGCTGCACGCGCGGCGGCCAGACGGCCAGTGCCAGCAGCACAAAGGCGAGCAGCAGCGGCCCGTTGCCTGTGCTGCCGCCGAAGCGCCGCAAAGCGGACAGCCATCGTGCGGGCAGCAAGCGCAGTCTCACGGCAGGTCTCCGGCGACGAAGCCCGGCACCCGGACCCGGCGCTGTTCATGCGCCGGCTGTTGCTCGGCCGAAAAGGCTTCCTGGTCTTCGGGTGCCAGGCGCAGCGCACGCTCCAGGTTGTAGCGCGCGTCCCAGTCTTGCGGTGCGGCGCGCAGCAGGTCGCGCAGCCGCTGCTTGCCCAGTTCGAACAGCGGCAGCGCGCCGGCCTCTTGCGCCATGCCCTGGCGCAGGTACATGTTGCCCAGGTTGAACAGCGCCTGCCGCGCCACCGGGTCGCGTTCTCCGCTCTGGATCAGCGCCGCATAGCCCTTGAGCGCGGCATCGTGCGCGCCGGCTTTCGATAGGGCCAGGGCCTGCGCCAGCTGCAGTTCGCGCGGGGCCGAAAGCGGCGCCGGCGCTGCGTCCTTGCCTGCGGGCGTGGCTGCGATGCGGGCGATTTCGGTGTTCAGGCCGGCCGTGCGGTGCAGGCGCAGCCCACGCTCGCAAGCTATGCCCACGCAGCACAGGCTCAGCACGCCAAACACCAGGTGAACTGTGCGCCGCTTCATGTGCTTTTTCGCCAGCTTTGCAGTTGCACCGAGCGGCAGGCGAGCAGGCCCGCGCAGCAAAGCATGGCCGCAAGATAGAAGGCCGCGCCGTGGTCGCGCCGCGGCACCCGCTCGTGAATGGTCAGCGGAAAATTCTGCTGCCGGTCGATCTCGGCCATGGCGGCCGCCATGGCATTCGAATCGTCTACCTGGTAGAGCCGGTAGGGCGTGGCCAGCGTCTTGAAGAACTTGTGCAGCGCCAATTCCTCGCCAAGGCCGTAGGCAGATACCGTCTCGGTGTTGAGGTTGGGCGAGTTCGGTCCGCTGCGCACGTAGATCCAGTAGAGCCCGATCTTCTCGCGCGCGAGTCCGGCATGAATGCGCTCGCGCGTTGCCTCGTCGAGCTGCGCGCCGCCGTCCGAAACGATCAGGATCACGCGGCTGCCCGAATAGCTTCGGCCTTCGAATTCCTCGATGGCGGCAAGCAGCGCCACGCCCATGCGTGTTTCGGGCAGGCCCCGGCCGATGGCGGTGGCAGCGAGCGCGGCCTGCACCGTGTCGGTCTTCTGGGTGAAGGGCACCACCGCAACCGGCACCGTGCTGAAGGTCATGAAGGCAAAGCGGTTGTCGGGCCGCTTGGCGACGAACTCGCTCAGCAAGTCGCGCACCACCTTGGCCTTGGGCTCCTGCGACATGCGGCCCGCGGTCTGCAGGCCGTTGGTGTGCACAGTCGCGTCCATGCTGCTGCTGCGGTCCATGAGAATGAGCACCTCCGCGCCGCGCCCGGCACGCTCGACCACCGCGCCCGATTGGCCCGGCCCGGCAAGACCCAGAACGGTGAAGGCCATGGCGCCGACCGCGAACGCGCGCCACATGAAGCCGACAAGGCGGCCGACCCGGTCCGCCGGCAGCCACGCCACGTAAGAAAAGCCCAGCGTGTCGCTGCGCCTGCGCAAGAGCGGCAGCAGCGCGAGCGGCAGCAGGGCGAGCATCCAGGGCTGGGCGAGGTCGAAGCGCATGGCTCTGCTCCCGTCAATGCCTGTGGCGCTTTTCCGCATCGCGCAGGGCCCTGCACAGCGGCCGGAGCGGGTACGCGCCCTCGGGCTGTGCTGCCGAGGCAACGCTCTCGGCAAAGAAGAAGCGCCGCGTCGATTCGCGATAGAACTCCTCCAGGCGCGGCTGCAGTGGTCGCAGGTACGGCGCCTCGGCCATGAGCTGCGGCAGGCTGGCGTGGTGAACCACGCGGCCGGCGCTCCGGTTGAGCGCGCGATGCAGCACGCGCCAGGCTTCCGGGCTCGCGGGATCGCCGATGCGCTTGAGCTCGCGCCAGGCGTTTGCGAACGGAAGCTGCTGCGCTTCGCGCCGGTTGCGCCACGCCCACCAGCCGAGCCAGGCCACAAGCACGGCCAGCAGCGCAAGAACCGAAAACTTCAGCTGCTGCCCGAGCGCGTAAGTGGGAAGCGGGGCCACGGCGCGGTCCGGCCGCAGCGGCTGCAGATCGCCCTGCGCCGCCACTTCGAGCGGCGTCAGCGGGCCGATGCTGATCGGCCACGCGGGCAGCGCGAGCGGCACGCCCGTTGCGGTCGCAATGCTGAGCGCCGGCAGCGAAACGGCGGTGAGCGCGCGCGGCGCGTTGATCACCTGGTAATCGATGGCCAGCCACCGCCGCCCCTCGGCATCGGTCTCGACGCGCGAGGGCCTGCGCTCCAGCCACAGGTCGATGCGTGCGGCGCTGGGCAGCGCGCCGGGCTGCAGAGGCCGGCCGGCCTGCTCCAGCAGCACGCGCTGCGTGAGAACGTCGCCGATCACATGTCCGAAGGCGCGCGGCTGCTCGACCGTGGCGGCGCTTGCCGTGCCGGCCGCGACGGCGAACACCAGCAGGGCTGCAAGGCGCCGGTTCATGCCGTCGTCTCCATGAAGTACCGCGTGAGCGCCTCGGCGTCGAAGCGCCCATGCAAGTGAAAGGGCGGCATGCCGTGCGCGTTGAACAGGTCGGTGAGCTCTGCGCGCCGCGCGGCAACGGCATTGCGCCACCGCGTGCGCAGCGAATCGCGCATCCACAGGCTGCGCCGGCTTCCGGTTTCGGCATCGCTCAGCGCCACCAGGGCGGCGCGCGCATCCGGCGGTTCGGTTTCGGCCGGGTCCCAAACCACCAACGGAACGACACAGGCCGGCGCGAATTGCGGAAGCAGTTCGCCGAGCGCCGCAACCGGCCAGTGAAAATCGGAAGCGAGAAACACCAGCCCGCCGCGGCCGACCAGTCGCTCGGTGGCACGCCGCAGGCCCGCCAAGGCGCTGTCGTCGGATGGCGCCGCGCCCGGTGTCGCGCGGCAGTCTCGCAGCATCTTCGCCATCAGGTTGCCGTTGCCGCGGCTGTGGCGCGCTGGCACGAACAGGTCTTCGCGCTCCCGCTGGTCGAAGGCCAACAGGCCGACGGTGTCGCCGGCCCGAAAGGCGCTGTAGCCCAGCGCCTCGACCAGGTCGGCCACCACGTCGAGCTTGCGCCGCTCGGCGCCGAAATGCATCGACGCCGAAACGTCCACCACCACATGCACGGGAATGGCCACGCGCAACCGGTGGATGCGCACCAGCCAGTCGCCGCGGCCGTCGCGCACGCTGGCACGCAGGTCGATGCGGCGCGGGTCGGGGTGGTCGAACAACCGCCGGTGCGCGGCAAATTCCTGCCCGCTGCCCTGGCTCAGGCCGCGCTGCGCGCCCGGCCGCCAGCCGCCGAAGCGGCGCGGCAGCTGGTAGTGGAATTCGTCGACGCGGTCCATGGCCGGCTCGGTGTGTGTGCGGGGCGCGGTCAGGGCGCTGCGATCTTGTCCATGATCTGCGTGATCAGCGCTTCCGACAGCTCGGCGCGGCGCAACTCGTACACCGGCGTAAAGAACACGCGGTGCCCAAGCACCGAAGGCAGCACCGCCGCAAGATCCGCCGGCTCCAGGTGCGAGCGGCCTTCGAGCCACGCCACGGTGCGCGCCGCGCGCAGCAGCGCGCTCATGCCGCGCGGGCTTGCGCCGGCCAGGATCAGCCGGTCCATGTCGACGTTGTCCAGGCGTATGCCGAACTTCTGCGGCACCTCGGTGGCTTCCCACACGTCGAGCACGTAGCGCTCGATGGTTTCGCTGGCGCGCACGCTGCGCTGCACCTCCGCGGCAATGGCATTGAGCCGGTCCCAGGGCAGGATGGCGGGCGCCACCTTGTCGATGAGCCCTTCGGTGTCGTGATAGGCCGTGTCGAACACCAGCGACTGGCGAATGGCGCGGTCGCTCGGTTTGGGCATGTTCAGTTCGAACATGAAGCGGTCGCGCGCTGCGGAGGCCAGCTCGAAAGTCTCTTCCCGCTCGACCTTGTTGCGGTCGGCAAACACCGTCATGTGCGGAAAGCTGTATTCGCGGTCGAAGGCCGACACGGTGCGCTCGGCCATGGCGCGTAGCAGCAGCGACTGCACCTGCGGTCGGGCGCGGTTGATCTCGTTGAAGAAGAAGGTGACCAGCCGCTCCCCGTGGCGCAGCAGCGGCCCGGGATCGATGCGTGGCCGGCCCTGCGCATCGACATAGGTGTGATAGACCAGGTCGCCCGGCATCAGGTCGACCGTGCCCTCGACGCGCTCGAAGTCGCCGCCAATGGCGCGCGAGAAGGCGCGCAGCACCGTGGTCTTGCCGACGCCCACGTCGCCCTCGAGCAGCACGTGGCCGCGCGCGAACAGCGCCACGTTGATGAGGCGGATCGTCTCCGCTTGCCCGATCACCGCCTTGGCGACTTCGCCTTCCACGCGCAGCGCAAGGCGCCGCCAGTCTTCGAGTTGTTCCTGGGAGCCCATGGTGGTGCGATCGAAGCCCGCCGGGGCTACTTCGATTCCATCATCTTCTTCAGGTGGGCAAGCCCGCCCTTGTAGACGCCGGTCACCGCCTTGAGCGCGGCCTCGTCGTTGAGCTCGGGCGGCGGGTTGTTGTTGGGAAAGCCGCGGTAGAAGGCGCCGCGCCATTCGACGACCGACTTGCCGCCGTCCGCCACCACGGAGAGGGTGGAGGTGTAGTTGGTAACCGGCAGCGCGCCGCCGTCCTTGGCGCGGTAGCTGTATTTCTTTTGCGCGTCGTCGTAGCTTTCGAGCGTTTCGACCAGCGTGCCGCCGTCCTTGAGCTTGACGGTGCGAACCGAGCCTTCGGCGTTGCCCTTGTCGGCCGGGCTGTCGGCCACCGCGGGGTGCCACTCCTTCAGTGCGTTGAAATTCTTGACCTTGGCCCATACCGCATCGGCGGGCGCCTCGATGGTGACTTTCTCGCTCACCTTCTGGCGAGTCGGCCCGTGGGCCAGGCTGGAGGCCGATGCGGCGAGCAGGGCGGATGCGAGCAGGACGGAGAGAGTTCTTCGGCTGAAAGGTTGAGTCGGCATGGAAAACGTCCGTGATGAAGGAGAAGAGAAAGGTCGTCGGAAAAGATTCAAGGCTCCATGGGCGCGCCGATGAAGGCGCCGAACCCGCGGCTGTTCTGCCCTGTGGAAATGGTGGCGAGCTTCTGCCCGCTCGCGGCGTCCAGCACCTGCACGTTGTCGTCCATCCAGTTCACGACATACACGCGGTCGCCGTGCGCGGCAACGCCCTCGGGGTAGGCAAAGCCGGGCAGGGTGCGCAGCACCTTCAGCGAGGCGGCGTCGATAACGCTCACGGTGTCTTCGTGCTGGTTGGTCACATACAGAAGCGCGCCTCCCTGCGCCAGCGCGGCGCCGTACGGCGCCTTGCCCACTTTCACGGTGGCGACGACGGCTGGCCGGCGGGTGTCGCGCACATCGACTACCGTGACGTCGTTGCTCTGCACGTTGAGTGCATAAAGCCGAGCGCGCGGAGCGTCGTACAGCAGCGCGAACGGATGGCTGCCCACGCGCACGCGCGCAGCCACCCGGCGCGCCGCGGTGTCGACCACGGCTACGCTGTCGTCGTCGCGCTCGGCTACGAACACGGTGGCGCCGTCCGAATGCGCGGCCACGCCCGCCGGGGCACGGCCGACGGCAATCGAGGCCAGGGGCTTCGAGTCCTTGGCTGCCAGTGCATCGAACACCAATAGCCGGCTGCTGTACCAGTCGGCCGCATACAGGTGCTTTCCGTCGCCCGAGATGTCGATGCCCACCGGCCCGTCGCCCGCGGGCAGCGTGTTCACCACCTTCTGCTGGCGCATGTCGATGACCGAGATGGTCTTGCTGTCGGGGTTGGAGACGAAGGTGCGGCCCGCGCGGCTGGACGCGACCACGCCGGCCGGCGACTTGCCCACCGGAATGCTGGCCACGACCCGTTGCAATGCAAGGTCGATCACCGAGACGTCATGGCTGCCCTGGTTGGTGATGTAGGCGAACGGCGCGGCCCCGGCCGAGGTGCAGAAGAGCAGCAGCGCGGCGGCAAGCATCAGGCGCGCAGGGGGTGCGGTGGCCGTCATGGCAGCTTGCCCTGGGTGGTGCGCCTCAGCGGGCGGTCGGCGGGCCGATGAAGCAGCCCTTGGTCACCTTGGCCTGCAGCGCCTTGTACCGCTTGATGTCGGCCTGCAGCTTTTCCGAATCGCGGATATAGCCGCCGCGCTCGCCGCCGATGGTGGTGGCCTTGGCCGCGGTGCTCAACTGCACGTAGTCGTCGTACTTGATTTCCTTGGCAAGCGCGTCGAGCGCGCAAGAGCACTTGTTCGTCATCTCGAAGTTGCCCGCATCCGGATGGGCGGCGATGCACTCCTGCACGTACAGCACGCGGTCCACCGTGGGAAAGTCGTTGTTCGTGCGCGGAGCACCGTGCACGCCCATCGGCAGGGCCAGGAGGCAAAGAATGCGGAGAATGTTTTTTGTCATGGCTTTCGCGGGAGATTCGGAAAAGCGGCGCTAGCGCGCCGGCGCCTTGGCACCGTCGATGAGCAGCTCTTCGACGAGCAGGGGTTGGGCTGCGGCGCTCTCGCCCGGTATGGAGGTGCGAATGCCGTATACGCCGCCCGGCACGGCATCGGACAGCGTGAAGCGGTAGCTCTTCTTCGCGAACCTTTCGTACTTCGGCCGGTTCGGGTCGTCCAGGAACGGGCTGAACGCAATCTCCTTTCCCTTGACCGTGCGGCCCTGGTAGCGCAGCGACACGTCGCGCACATCGGCGGCCTGGTAGATCGCCATGCGGATGCGCTTGCGAAAGTGGTAGTCGGAGCCGCGCGTGAGCCGCTTCATCTCGCGCACGTCGTGCTCCAGAAAATAAAGGATGACGGGGTTGCCCTCGGCCGCGGGCACGTCGGGCACCTGCACCTTGCGCGCGTCGCTCAGAAACGCGCCCTTGGCGTCGCAGCAGCGGCCGTCGGCCTTGGCGCTCAGCGCCACGGTCACGCTGTCGTCGAAGTTCTGCTCGAAGGTGCCGGTCTTGCCGAAGGTGTAGCGCAGCAGCATGGGTGCCTGCAGGCCCCTGAGCTGCGGCGTCATGAAAAGCAGCCGCTCGGCCTGCGAGAAGTCGCGCTTGTCGGTCTCGGCGTGCGGGCCGATGGGGGCAAGGAGCAGGGCGCAGAGCAGGGCGCGCAGCGGAAAGGCAATGGCGAAGCGCATGAAAGACCCGATCAGTTGTTGGGCGCTCCGAAAGATGCATCGACCAGCGGAACGCCGTACTCCTTCAGGATGGCCTGGATCTCGGGCGCCTTGGATTCGATCAGCCCCTCGATCTGCTGCTTCCATTCGCGCTCGCCGTAGCGCACGCCCATGGCCATCTGGTAGTCGAGCTTGAGGCCCTTTTCGGACTTCAGCGGCACCACGACAAGGTTCGGCGTCTTGACGCGCTTGGCGAAGAAGCCCGCAATCGGGCCCCATACGATCACGGCGTCGAGCTTGCCTTCGGCCAAGTCGCGCTCGACGATCTCGCCCGGATACTGGGCGGGGTCGGCACTCATGAGCTTGTAGGGAATGCCTTGCTCCAGCAGGCCGTGCCGGTTGAGCCATTGCGAAGCCGGCGAGCGGTCGTAGATGCCGATGCGCAGCGACTTGAGCTTGGCCGGGTCGAGCTTCAGGAAGTCTTCCGCCGAAGCCACGTTGTCCATGCCCTTGCCCTTGGGAAACACCAGCGCGTAGGTCGACCGGTAGTACGGCTTGGTGACCGAGACTTCGTCGAGCCCGACGGGCACGCCCATCACGATGTCGCACGGATAGTCTTGCCCCGGCAGCTTGTAGCGCAGCGTGTTGCGAAAGAAGGCCAGCCGCTGCGGAAACGAGTAGTAGGTTACCGGCAGACCCAGCGCCTTGCCGAACAGCTCGGCAATGCGGTTCTCGATGCCTTCTGCCTTGGCGTTGGAGAAGGGCATGTTGTTGGGGTCCTGGCACACGCGCAGCGCCTTGCGCGGCGGCGTCTCCTGGGCCACGGCCACGGCCGGAACCAGCGCGCAGCAGCATGCCACGCCCGCCAGCACCGCCCCGAGGCGTGCGCCGAAAGCAACGGGCCTGCCAGCGCGCGGCCGGGCGGTCATTTGTTTTCTTCCACGCGGGCGCGTGTAATCGCGCCGTCCGACCGGCCCTTCAGATAGGCATAGAGCTGGTTGATGTTTTCCATCACCGCCGGGTTGTTGCCGAAGCTCTGCATGCCCTTGTCCAGCCGTCCGTCACGCACGACCTTGATGAACTCTTCCTTCTTCAGGGTCTTCAGGCTGTTGATGAGGGAAGGTCCCACCATGCCTTCCTGGTTGGGTCCGTGGCAACGGTCGCAGGCCGCGGAGCGCCAGGTACGGAAACCCTTCATGGTCTCAGGGTCGACCTTGTAGCCATCGGTCACCTTGTAGGGCGCCGGGTCCGGCGCTGCAACGGCCAGGGTGCAGGCCACGCCTGCAATCAGAAAAAGGGAAGACAGCAACGCTGACGTACGGAATTTCATGGCTCCAGGGTCTCCGATATTGTGGGAAATACAAGGGAGAGCCCTCTCGTGAGTGCGCTCTCCCGGCCCCGCGTTTCATCTGTCTCGCGGGTTGCGGTCTCGTCAGTTCTTCGGCAGCGCGAACACCGTCAGCGAACCACCGAGCTCGGTGTACTGGCTCAGCTCCTTGTAGCCGCCGACTGCGCCCAGGCCTTCGGTGCTCTTCTCGGGGTCGATGCCGGCTGCCATGCCGATGCCGGCCCAGCCGCCAATGCCCGAGAACACGCCGATGTACTGCTTGCCTTTGTGCTCATAGGTGAACACATTGCCGATGATGCCGGACGGCGTCTTGAACTTGAACAGCTCCTTGTTGATGTCCTTGGCGTCCACGCACTTCAGGTAGCCCTCCAGCGTGCCGTAGCAGGAGATACCGCCGGCGGTGTTCAGCGAGCCGCTCCACACCGAGAACTTCTCGGCCTTGGTCTGCACGATCTTGCCGGTGCCCGCATCCCACGTAATGAAGTTGCCCATGCCGCCATGGCTGCCCGGCGTGGGGTACATCGACAGCGTGGCGCCCACATACGGCTGGCCCGCGGTGTATTCGACCTTGAACGGCTCGTAGTCCATGCAGACGTGGTTCGTCGGCACGTAGAAGAGCTTGGTGTTGGGGTCGAAGGAGGCGGGTTGCTGGTCCTTGCTGCCGAGCGCCGCGGGGCAGATGCCCTTGGTGTTCACGTCCGCGCCGTTCTGCGCCGTGGAGTACTTGGCAACCACCTGCGGGCGGCCGGTCTTCATGTCCACGTGGGTGGCCCAGTTCACCTTGGGGTCGTACTTCTCGGCCACCAGCAGCGCGCCGGTCACGCGGTCCAGCGTGTAGGCAAAGCCGTTGCGGTCGAAGTGCACCAGCGCCTTGGTCGGCTTGCCCTTGACGTTGATGTCCGCCAGGATCATTTCATTGATGCCGTCGAAGTCCCATTCGTCGAAAGGCGTCATCTGGTAGACCCAGTTGACCTTGCCCGTGTCCACGTCGCGCGAGAAGATGCTCATCGACCACTTGTTGTCGCCGGGACGCTGCGAGGGGTTCCAGGTCGACGGGTTGCCGGTGCCGTAGTACACGGCATTGGTCGCCTTGTCGTAGCTGTACCAGCCCCAGGTGGTGCCGCCGCCGATCTTCCACTGGTCGCCCTTCCAGGTCTTCAGCGAAGAATCCTTGCCCACCGGCGCGAGCTTGCCGTCGGTCCAGGTCATGCTCTTGGCAGGGTCCATCAGCATTTCTTCGTCGGGACCCGTGCTGAAGCCCTTCCACGCCAGCTTGCCGTCCTTGATGTTGTAAGCGGCCAGGAAGCCGCGCACCCCGAACTCGCCGCCGCTGATGCCGGTGATGACCTTGTCCTTGAAGACGTGAGGGGCGTTGGTGTTGGTGGCGCCGACCTTCGGATCGCCGTTCTTCACCGTCCACGCCACCTTGCCGGTCTTCGCGTCGAGCGCCACCAGCGTGGTGTCCGCCTGTTGCAGGAAGACCTTGCCCTCGGCATAGGCGAGGCCCCGGTTCACGGTGTCGCAGCACATGACGGCAATGACCGACTGGTCCTGCTTGGGCTCGTACTTCCAGAGGATCTTCTGGGTTTCGATGTCGAGTGCGTACACCTTGTTGGGAAACGGCGAGTGCAGGTACATCGTGCCGTCGACCACCAGGGGCGAACCCTCGTGTCCGCGCAGCACGCCGGTGGAGAACGTCCACGCGACCTGCATCTTGCCCACGTTGCTCTTGGTGATCTGATTCAACTTGCTGTAGCGCTGGTTGAACATATCGCCCGCTTGCGTGGCCCAGTTCTTGGAGTTGGCGATGTTTTTCTCAACGTCGGTATTGGCTAGCGCCAACGCCGGGAGAGCCAACACCGCGACGCCGATATGCCGTACGAGACGGCCGGCGATCTGCCTGGAAAACTTCATATATGTCTCCTCACATTTCAGTGGGTTTGGAACACGGATCTGGCAGCAGCCAGCGGATCTTTCGATCGCTTTGGCGAATGCTGCGGTCCGCAACATCCATGCCTGCCGTTTTCAGCCGTGCCCGGCCCACGTTGCATCGCGCACCGGTTGCGAACGCCTCTGGCTTCACTCGCGGGGACGCCTGAGCAGTGTGTCAGCGTGCAGCGTGCGACGGCGTACCGCAAGGCGCATCGGACCTAGGGAAATCCCGGGCCGTTCGAAGCATTGCGCAGCGCAGCACAACACGCATGCGGCTGCGTGCGCCTTGTGTGCGCATCCAAATTTGACGCAAAGTGTCTCGTGCGAAGTACGGATGCCCGGCGTGGATGAGCAGCAGGGGCCGCTTGCGCGCGCAAATGAATAGGGACGCATCACAGTGAAAACCCTTGCCGGCCAGAGGCACAGAATTTGCGGCTTCAACAGCAAACGGCCCATACCATCGAAGCCCGGACAGCTCGACAAATCTCACCGATCTACATGCTGCGAACCATCGACTTAACCAAGCGCTATGGAACGCGCACGGCGCTGCGGTCGTTGTCGCTGCAATTGCCCGCGGGCCAGTTCGTGGCGCTGCTCGGCCCCAACGGCGCGGGCAAGTCGACCCTGTTCCAGGTGTTGACGGGCATGTTCGCGGCCGACGAAGGCGAGGTCGAGGTCGCCGGCCATTCGCTGCGCCGCTCGGCCACTGCTGCACTGCGGCACATCGGCGTGGTGTTCCAGCAGATGTCGCTCGACCTGGACCTGAGCATCCGGCGCAACCTGCTGTTCCAGGCCGACCTGCACGGCCTGCCGCGGCGGCTTGCGCAAGAGCGCATTGCATCGGCCTGCGATCGCCTGAACATCGACGCCGACCTCGACCGCAAGGTGCGCGAGCTGTCGGGCGGCAACCGGCGCAAGGTCGAGCTTGCGCGCGCCGGGCTGCACCGGCCCGCCGTCCTGCTGATGGACGAAGCCACCGTGGGGCTCGACCCGAAATCGCGGCAGGACCTCCTGGCGGCCTTGCGCGCGGACGTGCGCGAACGCGGCGTGTGCGTGCTGTGGGCAACGCATCGGGTCGAAGAAGCCGAGGAGGCCGATCGCGTGCTGGTGCTGCACAAGGGAGCGCTGCTGGCGGACGGCACGCCGGCGCAGGTCACCCAACTGCTTGGCGGCGCCACGCTGGAGGCGGGCTTCATCGCACGCACGGCCTGAAACAAGAAGAATTCGAGTCAAAGAAAAATGGAGACATCGCATGCCGCAACTTTCTTTCCTTCAGGGCCCCGGCGCGCTGCTTCGCGCGGCCGCTAGCGCGCTCGCACTGGCCGCGAGCGGCGCCGCGCTGGCGCAAGGAACAGCCTACGTTTCGAGCGAGAAGGACAACGCGTTGACCATGATCGACCTGGCAACGTTGACCGTGAAGGGCACCATTGCCACCTGCAAGCGGGCTCGCCACATCCAGCTGACGCCCGAGCGCCAGATCATGGTGGCCTGCACCGATTCCAACCAGGCCGACCTGATCGATCCCGCCAGCGGTAAGTCGGTACGGCGCATTGCGCTGGGCGACGAGCCCGAGGCCTTCGATCTCTCGCCGGACGGCAAGGTCATCTACGTTTCGAACGAAGACGCGGGCGAAGCCAGCTTCATCGACACGGCCAGCGGCAAGAAGCTGCGCTCGGTGAAGGTGGGCGCCGAGCCGGAGGGCGTGAAGGTGAGCGCCGATGGCAAGACCCTGTACGTGACCTCCGAGGTGGCCAGCCTCGTGCACGTGATCGACACCGCCACCGGCAAGGTGGTGAAGAACATCAAGGCCGGCAAGCGCCCGCGGCGCATGGCGATCACGCCAGACGGCAAAGAGCTGTGGATCACCAACGAGCTGGGCGCCAGCGTCAGCATTGTCTCGACCGCCACCCACGAGGTGATCGACACGCTCAAGTTCGAAGTGAAGGGCGCGCGCGCCGAAGACATCACGCCCGTGGGCATCCAGATGACGAGCGACGGCAAGCGGGCCTTCGTCGGCCTTGGCCGCGCCAACCACGTGGCCTTTGTCGATGTGCCCAGCCGCAAGGTGGGCTCGCTGGTGCTGGTGGGAAAGCGGGCCTGGAACGTCACGCTCGACAAGGCGCAGGCGCGGCTCTACGTGGTCAACGGCCTGAGCGACGACGTGACCGTGGTCGACGTGGCCGGCGCCAAGGCCATCAAGAGCGTTCCGGTAGGGCGCGTGCCCTATGGGCTCGTGATCGTCGAATGAGGATGCGCGCACCGGCACAAAGGTCACTGGGCGCCTGGTTGACGGCAGCGGCGCTCGTGTCGCTCATTGCGCCCGTCGTGGCGAGTGCGGCCGTGCTCAAGGCCACGCTGATCACGCCCGAAGACGACCCTCGCGTGGAACGCTCGCGGCTCGAACGTGCCTACCTCGGCCATCCGGGCGGACCGCTTTCCGACGGGCTCGAAGTAGCCCTGGAGGAAGCGAAGTTCGAGCTGGAGGCCGCGGGAACCGAGGTGGCGCTTTCCACCGCGCCGGCTGCTTCCATTGCGGCGGCACGCGCCGCGGCGGTGGCGGCCGAGAAAGCCGGCGCTGCGGTGCTGCTGACCGACCTGCCCGCCGACTGGACGCTGGCCGTGGCCGATGCCGTGAAGCTGCCGGTGCTGAACCTGGGCGACGCATCCGATCGCCTGCGCCAGCAGGATTGCCGCGCCCGCCTGTTCCACCTGATGCCCAGCGAGCGCATGCGCAGCGATGCGCTGGCGCAGACGCTGGTGTCGCGCAAATGGAGCAAGCTGCTTCTGCTGGTGGGCGGCAGCCCGCAAGACGCATTGCGCGCGGCCACCGCGCAGGCATCGATCAAGCGCTACGGCCTGCAGCTGGTGGCCACCAAGCCGTTCAAGCTCTCGGCCGACCCGCGCGAGCGCGACCTGGCCAATCCGCTGCTGCTCACGGCCGGCAACAGCTACGACGCCGTGTGGGTGGTCGACAGCGACGGCGAGTTTGCCCGCACGCTGCCTTACCGCACCGTGCTGCCGCGCCCGGTGGTGGGCGACGGCGGGCTGGTGGCGTTGGCCTGGCATGCGCAGTTCGAGCGCTATGGCGCGCCACAGGTCTCGCGGCGCTTTGCCAAAGCCACCAAGCGGCCGATGACCGCGCACGACTGGTCCGCGTGGATGGCGGGCAAGACCCTGACCGCCATCGCCATTGCGGCGCCCAAGGGCCCGAACGCGGCCTGGGCGCAGGCCATTGCGAAGAGCGCGCTCGACGGCTCCAAGGGCACCGGCCTGAGCTTTCGCGGCTGGGACGGCCAGCTGCGCCAGCCCATGCTGCTGACCGACGGCCAGGGCGTGATTGCGCAGGCGCCGGCCGAAGGCGTGCTGCATGCCCGCAATGTGCTCGACACGCTGGGGGCCGATGCGCCGGAGAAGCTATGTCCGAACGCGCGCTGAAAACCAAAACGCCCGCGGGCGAGCACGCCGAGCCGGCCGCCCGGCGGGGCCTGGGCCACGCGCTGCAGGCGATGCGCGCCATCGTGCTGCGCGAGCTCTACAAGTTCTCGCAGCAGACCGGGCGGCTGGTGTCGGCGCTGGTGCGGCCGCTGCTGTGGCTGGCGGTTTTTGCGGCGGGCTTTCGCAACGTGTTCGGCGTGGCGATCGTCGAGCCCTACGACACCTACATTCCGTACGACGTCTACATCGTGCCGGGGCTGGTCGGCATGGTGCTGCTGTTCAACGGCATGCAGTCGTCGCTGGCCATGGTGTACGACCGCGAGATGGGGCTGATGCGGCTGCTGCTGACGGCACCGCTGCCGCGGGCTTGGCTGCTGTTTTCCAAGCTGTGCGCCACCGCGCTGCTGTCGGTGCTGCAGGCGCTGGTGTTCGTGATCGTGGCGGCGCTCATCGGCACCGAGCTGCCGCTGCTGTCGCTTGCCGGGCTGCATGCGCTGGTGGCGCTGGCGGCCGGGGCGCTCATGCTGGGCGCGCTAGGCCTGCTGCTGTCGGTGCATATCAAGCAACTGGAGAATTTTGCGGGCACGATGAACTTCGTCATCTTTCCGATGTACTTCCTGTCGACCGCGCTGTACCCGCTGTGGAAGCTGCAGGAGTCCGGGGCCGAGTGGGTGTACCAACTGGCGCGCTTCAACCCGTTTACCTACGCCGTGGAGTGGATCCGCTTTGCGCTCTACGGCAAGGACCCGGGGCTCGCGCCCTACGTGGTGCTGGGCTGCCTGATCGTCTTCTTCGGGTTTGCCTGCTGGGGCTACGACCCGCAGCGCGGTTTCGGCGGCCTGACCAAGCGCGGAGGAGGCGGGCCATGATCGGGCAGGGCGGTTCCACCCGGCGCCGCTGGCTGCGCGATGCGGCCGCGTTGGCGCTGGGCGCGCTGCCCCTGGCGCGCGCGGCCGCTTCGACCGAGCCCTTTCCCTCGCGCCCCATCACGCTGTGGGTGCCGTGGCCCGCCGGTGGAGCCACCGACATTTCGCTGCGGCTTCTTGCCGAGCTGGCCTCCGTGCCGCTGGGCCAGACGGTGCTGACCGAGAACCGCGGCGGCGCAGGTGGCACGCTGGCCATGCCGGTGCTGCAGCAGGCGCGGCCTGACGGCTACACCATCGCGCAGATGCCGCAGCCGGTGTTTCGCGCACCGCACACGCAAAAGGTGCTGTGGGACCCGATCCGCGACGTGACGCCGGTCATCCAGGTGTCCAGCGTCACCTTCGGCATGCTGGTGGCGGCGGGCAGCCCGGTGCGTTCGCTCGAAGACCTGTTCGCATTCGCGCGTGCGCGCCCCGGCGAACTGACCATTGCCACCAACGGCATCGGCACCACGCCGCATATGGTGCTGGAAGAGCTGTTCACGGCGCGCGGCCTGCGCTACATCCACGTGCCATACAAGGGCACGGCCGAGCAACTGAACGCGATTGCGGGCGGGCAGGTGATGGCGGGCGTCAACTCCACGGGCTTCGGCCCCGCGGTGGATGCGGGCACGCTGCGGCTGCTGGCGATTTTTTCAGGCGAGCGGTCGAAGCGCTGGCCGCAGGTGCCCGTGCTGCGCGAACTCGGCTTCGACATCGCGGCCAAGTCGCCCTATGGGCTGGCCGGGCCGCGCGGCATGCCGCCGGCCGTGGTGAAGGTGCTGCACGACGCCTTCAGGAAGGCCATGTTCGACCAGCGCTTCAAGGACGAACTGGCCAAGTACGACCAGGAGGTCGACTACCTGGGGCCGGAAGCGTACGCGCAGTCTTGCCGGGAAATCTTTGCGCAGGAGCGCGCCATGGTGGAAAAGCTGGGCCTTACGCGCACCGGCACTTGAAGAGGAGGAGCATTTGTGAGCCGACCGAGCAAGCAGCCAAGAAAGAACACCCGCCGACTGATCGGCCTTGCCGTGGCCGCCGCAGCGTGCCCGATGCCGGGCCAGGCGCAAGAGGCCGCGGCGCAGCCGGGCAGCCTGCCGGCCGTCGAAGTGGTCAGCACCACCCCCGTGCCGGGCATCGAGGTGCCGAAAGACCAGATCCCGTCGAACGTGCAGACGGCGGACGACCGGAGCCTGCGCCGCGCGCAGAGCCTGAACCTGCCCGATTTCATGTCCACGCAGCTGCCGAGCGTGAACGTGAACGAGATCCAGGGCAATCCGTACCAGGTCGATGTGAACTACCGCGGCTTTACCGCGAGCCCGGTGCTGGGCACGCCGCAGGGCCTGTCGGTGTACCAGGACGGCGTGCGCGTGAACGAGCCCTTCGGCGACGTGGTGAACTGGGACCTGATTCCGAGGGCGGCCATCTCGAGCATCACGCTCTTGCCGGGCTCCAACCCGCTGTTCGGGCTGAACACACTTGGCGGTGCGCTGTCGCTGCAGACCAAGCGGGGCGACACGCACCCCGGCACCGAGCTGGAGCTGCAGGCCGGCTCCTTCGGCCGCGTGAGCACCGAGCTCACCCACGGGCGCAAGCTGGCCGAGGGCGGGCACCTGTTTCTCGCGCTCGGCGGGCTCAACGAAGACGGCTGGCGCAACTATTCGCCTTCGCGCGTGCGGCAGCTCTTTGCCAAGGTGGGGCAAGACAGCGGAAAACTCTCGTGGGACCTGAGCTTTACCCACGGCGACAACCGCATGATCGGCAACGGGCTGCTGCCCGAGTCGATGCTGGCGCAGAACCGCAGGCAGGTGTACACGCGGCCCGACCGAACCGACAACCGCATGTCGATGCTGACGCTCAATGCCAGCTACCGGCTGAGCGACGCGCAGACGATTTCCATGACCGCCTACACGCGGCGCTCGCGCTACAGCACGCTCAACGGCGACCTCAACGACGACTTCGAACCGCCCGAGGTCGAAGAAACCGGCGTGGAGAACCGCACCTACACGCGGCAGCGCGGCGAGGGCGTGGCGCTGCAGTCGACCTACACGGCCGGCATTCACCAGCTGACCTTCGGCGCCTCGGTGGACCGCGCGCGCACGCACTTCCTGCAGACCGAAGCGGAAGGCTTTCTCGACGGCACGCGCGCTGTGGTGCCGCAGGAAGAAGCCGAGGCCGACGCACTGCTTGCGGGCAAGAGCCGCACCACGAGCTTCTATCTTTCAGACCTGATCACGCTGCGGCCGAACCTGCAGCTCAGCCTTTCGGGCCGCTACAACGACACCCGCGTGTCCACCCGCGACGACGGGCGCGCCTTGCTCGGGCTTTCGACCCAGCTCGACGGCGAAGGCCGCTACAAGAAGTTCAACCCTGCCATCGGCCTCACGTGGCAGGCCACGCCGCGGCTCACGGCCTACGCCGGCTGGAGCCAGGGCAGCCGTGCGCCAAGCCCCATCGAGCTGGGCTGCTCCGACCCGGCCAACGCCTGCGTGCTGCCCAATGCGCTGCAGTCCGATCCGCCGCTCAAGCAGGTGGTTTCGCAGACCTTCGAAACCGGATTGCGCGGCACGCTCGACCATGGGCTGCGTTGGAACGCATCGGTGTTCCGCACCGTCAACAAGGACGACCTGCTGTTCGTCAGCAGCGGGCTCTCGCGCGGCTACTTCAGCAACTTCGGCCGCACCCTGCGCCAGGGCGTGGAGCTCGGCCTTTCGCAGCAGAGCGATCGCCTCGACTGGTCGCTGTCTTACAGCTACCTGCGCGCAAGGTACGACTCGCCGGCGTGCCTGGTGTCCGAATCGAACAGCAGCGCAGAAACCAACCCCGCTTGCACCGGCGAAGGCGAGATCGCGGTGCGCCCCGGCGACCGCTTGCCGGGCCTGCCGGCACACTCGCTCAAGCTCAATGTCGACTGGCGGATCACGCCCAGCTGGAGCCTGGGCGCGCAGTACCGCGTGTATTCCCGGCAGACCGTGCGCGGTAACGAGAACGGCCTGCACATGCCCGACGGGGCGGATTTCAGCGGCAGCGGCCGCATCGGTGGCTATGCGCTGCTCGACCTCACCACGCGCTGGAAGCTCGGGCGCAACGTGGAGCTTTTTGCCAAGGTGGCCAACGTGTTCAACCGCCGCTATGGCACCGCGGGGCAGCTGGGCCACAACGGCTTTGACGCAAGCGGCGTGGTGGCGTCTCCGGATGCGTGGCGCAACGCGCAGTTCGTGGCGCCGGGCGCGCCGCGGGCGGTGTGGGTCGGCATGCGAGTGCAGCTCGGCGTCTGAGCCCGCGGCAGCAAAGGCTCAGGCGGCGCGCCGTGCGCTGCGCTTCTTTGCCGGGGCGCGCGCCGCAGGCAGCGAGCCCAGCTGATGCTGGATCTGCGCCTGGCCATGCATGCGCAGGTATTCCTCGAACGCCAGCGCCACCTGCGGCAGTTGCCGCGACGCAAGGTGCATCACGTACCAGTCGCGCACCACGGGGTTGCCGGGCACGGGCAGCACGCCCAGCAGCCCTGCGTTCATCTCGAGCACGCAGGTGTGCATCGACAGAAAGGCAATGCCGAAACCCGCGGCGCACATCTGCTTGATGGCTTCGTTGCTCGACAGTTCGGAGCCGATGCGCAGCGGCAGCCCCTGGTCCTTGAAGAAGCGTTCGACTGTGGTGCGCGTGCCCGAGCCGCGCTCGCGCACCAGCATGCGCGTGTCCGAGAGCATGGCAAGCGTGGGCTTGGCCGCAGACATGAGCGGATGGCTCGGCGCCGCGAGAAAGGCCATCGGGTGCTTGGCGAAGGCGCTGGAGTTTGTCTTCAGCTCGGCAGGGGGGCGGCCCATGATGGCGATGTCGATCTCCTGGCCTGCGAGCATGCGGACGATCTCGTCGCGGTTGCCCACCTGCAGTTTCACCTTCACCTTCGGATGCTCCTTGGCGAAGTTCACCAATATGGGCGGCAGCAGGTATTCGGCCGTGGTGATGGCGCCCACGCGCAGCGTGCCCGAGAACACGCCCTGCAGCATGGCCATTTCGTCGCCGGCCTCGCGCCACAGGTCGAGGATGCGCCCCGCATAGCCCGCCAGCAGTTCGCCGGCCTCGGTGAGCCGGATGCCGCGGCCCGTGCGCTGCAACAGTGGCGTGCCGGCCGATTCCTCGAGCGTGCCGATCTGGATCGACACCGCCGGTTGCGTCAGGTGCATTTCGTCTGCAGCCAGTGAAACGCTGCCGAGCCGCGCCACCGCGTGAAAGGTGGCGAGCTGGCGAAAGCTCGCGTGCTTGGAAAGAGGCATGCAGCGATATTAGGTTTCGCAAATGTGAATGTCAAAAGATTTAATTTTTCGTAATCTTTCATGCGGCCTACATTCACTTCACCGACAGCACCAAACCCTTCTTTTCGAGAGGCACTCCATGGGCAACATGAACGAAGCAATCCAGATCACCGACGCCAAGAAGCGCTATTCGGCCGGTGTGCTGAAGTACGCGCAAATGGGCTACTGGGACGGCGACTACGTGCCCAAGGACACCGACATCCTCGCGCTCTTTCGCATCACCCCGCAAGACGGCGTGGACGCCATCGAAGCCGCTGCGGCCGTGGCCGGCGAATCGTCGACCGCAACCTGGACGGTGGTGTGGACCGACCGGCTCACCGCCTGCGACATGTACCGTGCCAAGGCCTACAAGGTGGAGCCGGTGCCCAACAACCCGGGCCAGTATTTCTGCTACGTGGCCTACGACCTCTCGCTGTTCGAAGAGGGCTCCATCACCAACGTGACCGCCTCCATCATCGGCAACGTCTTCAGCTTCAAGCCGCTGAAGGCGGCGCGGCTGGAGGACATGAAGTTTCCGGTGGCCTACGTCAAGACCTTTTCCGGCCCGCCGACGGGCATCGTGGTCGAGCGCGAACGGCTCGACAAGTTCGGCCGGCCATTGCTGGGCGCCACCACCAAGCCCAAGCTGGGCCTCTCGGGCCGCAACTACGGCCGCGTGGTGTATGAGGGCCTCCGCGGTGGGCTCGACTTCATGAAGGACGACGAGAACATCAACTCGCAGCCGTTCATGCACTGGCGCGACCGCTTTCTCTTCGTGATGGATGCGGTCAACAAGGCCAGCGCCGCCACCGGCGAGGTGAAAGGCAGCTACCTGAACGTCACCGCCGGCACCATGGAAGAGATGTACCGCCGCGCGCAGTTCGCCAAGGAGCTCGGCTCGGTGATCGTGATGATCGACCTGGTGGTCGGCTACACGGCCATCCAGTCGATGAGCCACTGGTGCAGGCAGAACGACATGATCCTGCACCTGCACCGCGCGGGCCATGGCACCTACACGCGCCAGAAGAACCACGGCGTGAGCTTCCGTGTCATCGCCAAGTGGATGCGCCTTGCGGGCGTGGACCACATCCACGCGGGCACGGCCGTGGGCAAGCTCGAGGGCGACCCGATGACGGTGCAGGGCTACTACAACGTGTGCCGCGACACGCACACCAAGGTCGACCTGCCGCGCGGCATCTACTTCGACCAGGACTGGGGCGCGCTGCGCAAGGTGATGCCGGTGGCATCGGGCGGCATTCACGCGGGCCAGATGCACCAGCTGCTCGACCTGTTCGGCGACGACGTGGTGCTGCAGTTCGGCGGCGGAACCATCGGGCATCCGCAGGGCATCCAGGCCGGGGCCACGGCCAACCGGGTGGCGCTCGAAGCCATGGTGCTGGCGCGCAACGAAGGGCGCGACATTGCCAACGAGGGCCCGCAAATATTGCGCGACGCGGCCAAGTGGTGCACGCCGCTGGCGGCCGCGCTCGACACCTGGGGCGAGATCTCCTTCAACTACGCCTCCACCGACACGTCGGACTACGTGCCCACGCCGTCGATGGCCTGAGGCCGCCCGTTCAACTTTTTCCTGGAGCAACCGACATGCGAATCACACAAGGCACTTTTTCCTTCTTGCCCGACCTGAGCAACGAGCAGATCAGCCGCCAGGTCGAGTATTGCCTGGACAAGGGCTGGGCCATCGGCCTCGAATACACCGACGACCCGCACCCGCGCAACACCTTCTGGGAGATGTTCGGCAACCCGATGTTCGACATCAAGGATGCCGCCGGCGTCATGCTCGAGCTTGCGGCCTGCCGCAAGACTTTTCCGCAGCAGTACATCCGCGTGACGGCGTTCGATTCGACGCACGGCACCGAGTCGGTCGTGATGTCGTTCATCGTCAACCGGCCTTCCAACGAGCCGGGCTTTCGCCTCATTCGCACCGAAGAGCCGGGCCGCACCATCCGCTACAGCATCGAAAGCTATGCGGCGCAGGCGCGGCCCGAAGGCAGCCGGTACTGAGCGGAACACGCAACGCACACGCATTGCCAGAGGCACGCATGGACGCCACCGAAACTCCCACCGCCCCGGCCGTTGCCACCGCGCCGAAGCAGCTCTTCGAGTCTTCGGGCGTGAAGGCGCTGCTCGACCAGCTCGATGCCGAGCTGGTCGGCCTGGCGCCGGTGAAGGGCCGAATCCGCGACATTGCGGCGCTGCTGTTGATCGACAAGCTGCGCCAGGAGCAGGGGCTGCAGTCGCAGCCGCCTTCATTGCACATGTCTTTTACCGGCAACCCGGGCACCGGCAAGACCACGGTGGCCATGCGCATGGCCGAGGTGCTCAAGCAGCTGGGCTACGTGCGCAAGGGCCACCTGGTGGCGGTGACGCGCGACGACCTGGTGGGCCAGTTCATCGGCCACACGGCGCCCAAGACCAAGGAAGTGATCAAGAAGGCCATGGGCGGCGTGCTGTTCATCGACGAGGCCTACTACCTGTACCGGCCCGAGAACGAGCGCGACTACGGGCAGGAGTCGATCGAGATATTGCTGCAGGTGATGGAGAACCAGCGCGACGACCTGGTGGTGATTCTTGCGGGCTACAAGGACCGCATGGAGACCTTCTTCAGCAGCAACCCGGGCATGGCTTCGCGCATTGCGCACCACATCGATTTTCCGGACTACAGCGAGGCCGAGCTCATGCAGATTGCGCAGCTCATGCTCGGGCGGCTGAACTACAGCTTCGACGACGGCGCGGTCTCCACCTTTGGGCGCTATGTGAGCCTCAGGCGCAGCCAGCCGCACTTTGCCAATGCGCGATCGATCCGCAATGCGCTCGACCGCATCCGGCTGCGCCACGCCACGCGGCTCTTCGGCAGCGAAGAGGCTCTGACGCGCGAGCAGCTTTGCACGCTCGAGGCGCAGGACATCCTCGCCAGCCGCGTCTTCAACCCGGCGGCAAATCCAACGCCGGCAGAAGGAGCAAGCAAATGAGCATCGAAGCCCTTGTATTCGACGTGGATGGCACCCTGGCCGACACCGAGGAAGTGCATCGCATGGCCTTCAACCTGGCGTTCGGGCAGCTGGGGCTCGACTGGCACTGGGAGCAGGCCGAGTACCGGGCGCTGCTGTCGGTGACGGGCGGCAAGGAGCGCATGAACGCCTATATCGATTCGCTGCCCCTGGGCACAGCCGAGAAAAAGCGCCTGCACGAACGCGTGCCCGAGATTCATGCCGCCAAGACGCAGCACTACACCGACATTGCGCGCCGCGGCGGCATTGCGCTGCGCCCCGGCGTGCTGCGCTTTCTTGAAGAGGCCCAGAACGCCGGCCTGCGCCTGGCCATTGCCAGCACCACCACCGCCGTCAACATCGACGCGCTGCTGCAGGCCACGCTGGGCCCGCGCGGCCTCACGATGTTCGACGTGATTGCATGCGGCGACCAGGTGCGCGCAAAGAAGCCGGCTTCCGACATCTACCTTCTGGCGCTCGAAACGCTGGGCGTGCCGCCCGAGCGCGCCATCGCCATCGAAGACTCGCCCAACGGCTTGCGCTCCGCCCTTGGGGCCGGCCTCTGGACGCTGGTCACGCCCACCTTCTGGACCGAAGGCAGCGACTTCCGCGGCGCGGGGCTGGTGCTGCCCGGGCTGGGAGACACCACCGATCCGCTGCCCGGCGAACCTGGCGGCCAGCTCCAGCGTGCGCCATGGCTGGGAATCGACGAACTGCTGGCAATGGCCTCCACGGCGCCGCAGCTCAATGCGGTGCAGGCGCTCTACCGGGAGGGGTGTTGACATGCAGAACCCGAAAACCGCTCCGCCGCGGTCCGGCCAGCCGATGCGCATCGCGCCCAGCCTGCTGTCCGCCAACTTCGCGCGGCTTGGCGAAGAGGTGTCGGCAGTGATCCAGGCCGGCGCCGACCTGATCCATTTCGACGTCATGGACAACCACTATGTACCGAATCTGACAATCGGACCGCTGGTGTGCGAGGCCATCAAGCCCTACGCAACGGTGCCGATCGACGTGCACCTGATGGTCAAGCCGGTCGATGCGCTGATCCCGATGTTCGCGGAGGCGGGCGCCTCGATCATCTCGTTCCACCCCGAGGCCAGCGAACACATCGACCGCACGGTCCGGCTCATCACGGCCAGCGGCTGCAAGGCCGGACTGGTGCTCAACCCCGCGACGCCGCTGCAGGTGCTCGACCATGTGCTGGACCAGCTCGACCTGGTGCTGCTGATGTCGGTCAACCCCGGCTTCGGCGGGCAGAGCTTCATCGAGAGCGTGCTGCCGAAGATCGAAGCGGTGCGCCGTCGCATCGATGCGAGCGGGCGCGACATCTGGCTGGAGGTGGATGGCGGCGTGAAGCCCGACAACGCGGCACGCATTGGCGCGGCGGGTGCCGACACGCTGGTGGCGGGCTCCGCGGTTTTCAGCGGCGGCCGCTACCGCGAAGCTATCGACGCAATCCGCACCCACGCGCTGCAGGGGCGGCATGCCGTGGAAGGGTGTCCCGCATGACGAAAGACCTGCGCGGCATCGATGCCATCGCCTTCGACCTGGACGGCACCCTGGTCGACAGTGCGCCCGACATTCGCGAGGCGCTGAATGCCGCGCTTCAACAGGAAGGGCTGGCCCGCTTCGACCTGGACACCGTGCGCGCGTGGATCGGCGACGGCCCCGATGCGCTCATCCTGCAGGCGCTGCGCCGGCAAGGCGTGCCGGGCGACGAGGCACTGCGCTTGCGGCTGCGCGCCGCGTTCGATGCCGTGACGCTGGCGGCGCCATTGCAGTTCGGCGGCGTGTTCGAAGGCATTGCGGAACTGGTTGCCGGGCTGCGCCGCGCGCTGCCGATGGTGGTGGTGACCAACAAGCCGACGCCGCTGGCACGCGCCGTGCTGGATGCAGCGGGTCTGCTGCCGGCGATGGCGGGGGTCTACGGCGCCGACGCCGCGGCGCAGCGCAAGCCCGCGCCTTTCCTGTTGCAGGCCGCGGCGCGCCAGTTGGGTGTGGAACCCGCGCGGCTGCTGATGGTGGGCGACGGTCCGGCCGACCTGCTGGCGGCGCATGCGGCCGGCTGTCCGGCGGCGCTGGTGGCATGGGGCTATGGCGGCCATGCGGCAGCGGCCGGCGCGGCGCCGGCCTGGCGCGTTGCCACGCCGCAGCAGTTGCTGCTGACGGTGCGCAAGTCGCACCCCGTGCGCCGCGATGAAGAAACGACGACGACGGCAACGACCAGAGTTTGAAAATCCAACAGGAGACGATCATGCCCATTGCAGGCAAGGCCACGCTGACCCAGTACATCATCGAGGAGCGCCGCCGCCACCCCGGTGCCACGGGCGCGCTCAACGCGCTCATCACCGACGTTTCGCTGGCCTGCAAGGCAATCTCGCGCAAGGTGGCGCTCGGCGCGCTGGGCGATGTGCTGGGCAGCGCCAGCACGCAGAACGTGCAGGGCGAAGAGCAGAAGACGCTCGACGTGCTGAGCAACGACATGTTCCTGCGCGCCAACGAGTGGGGCGGCCACGTGGCGGGCATGGTGTCGGAAGAGATGGAAGAGCCTTACCTGCCGCCGCAGCAGTACCCGCGCGGCAAGTACCTGCTGCTGTTCGATCCGCTCGATGGCTCGTCGAACATCGATGTGAACGTGGCGGTGGGCAGCATCTTCTCGATACTGCGCGCGCCGACGCTCGACGCCGATGCAAAGCCCGAAGACTTTCTGCAGCCGGGCACGGAACAGGTGGGCGCCGGCTATGCGATCTACGGCCCTTCGACCATGCTGGTGCTCACGCTGGGCAACGGCACGCATGCGTTCACGCTCGACCCGCAACTAGGCGAATGGGTGCTGAGCCACCCGAACCTGAGTATTCCGCGGCAGACGAGCGAGTTCGCAATCAATGCCTCGAACAGCCGCTTCTGGGAGCCGGCGGTGAAGCGCTATGTCGACGAATGCCTGGCCGGCAAGGAGGGGCCGCGCGGCATCGACTTCAACATGCGTTGGATCGCCTCGCTGGTGGCCGAGACGCATCGCATCCTGATGCGCGGCGGGGTCTTCATGTACCCGCGCGACAGCAAGGAGTCGGGCCGCGACGGGCGTTTGCGGCTGCTGTACGAGGCCAACCCGATTTCATTCTTGATCGAGCAGGCCGGCGGCATGGCCAGCACCGGACGGCGGCGGCTGATGGCGGTGGAGCCGGAGTCGATTCACCAGCGCATCGGCTTCGTCTTCGGCTCGTCGGAAGAGGTGGCGCGCGTGGAGGCCTACCACAGCGAAGACCCGCAGGACACCTACCAGGCGCCGCTCTTCGGCAAGCGCGGACTTTTTGCGACCGCTGCCTGAGCGATTGCGAACCGATTGCAAAGCGGTTGCACCACAGCTTTTTTATCTCTCCAAGGCCACCATGTCAGCCAAACATCCCATCGTTGCGATTACCGGTTCGTCCGGCGCGGGCACCACTTCCGTCACGCGAACCTTCGAGAACATCTTTCGGCGCGAGAGCGTCAAGGCGGCCATTGTGGAAGGCGACAGCTTTCACCGCTACGACCGCAATTCGATGAAGGTGGCCATGGCCGAAGCCGAGGCCGCGGGCAACCGCAACTTCAGCCACTTTGGCGAGGACGCGAACCTGTTCGCCGAACTGGAGGCGCTGTTTCGCGACTACGGCGAATGCGGCGCCGGCCGCAGCCGCAAGTACCTGCACGACGCACAGGAAGCCGCGCCCTTCAAGCAGGAGCCCGGCACCTTCACCGAGTGGGAAACGCTGCCCGCCAGCGAGCTGCTGTTCTACGAGGGCCTGCACGGCGGTGTGACGACGGAAAAGGTCGACATTGCGCGCCATGTGGACCTGCTGATCGGCGTGGTGCCGGTCATCAACCTGGAGTGGATCCAGAAGCTGCACCGCGACAAGAACACGCGCGGCTATTCGACCGAGGCCGTGACCGACGTGATCCTCAGGCGCATGAACGAGTATGTGCACTACATCTGCCCGCAGTTCACGCGCACGCACATCAACTTTCAGCGCGTGCCGGTGGTCGACACCTCCGACCCGTTCATTGCGCGCACCATTCCAAGCCCGGACGAAAGCCTGGTGGTGATCCGCTTCGCCAACCCGATCGGCTTCGACTTTCCATACTTGCTGAGCATGCTGCACGACTCGTTCATGTCGCGCGCCAACACGCTGGTGGTGCCGGGCGGAAAGATGGAACTGGCCATGCAGCTGATCTTCACGCCGATGATCCTGCGCCTGATGGAGCGCCGCAAGAAGGCCTATGCGATCTGACGCGCCGCGCACTCCCTGCACACCGCACAAAACCATCAACAGGATCTTCGGCATGACGATTGAAAACCTTGCCTTGCGCACGCAATGCGCCAACGCCATTCGCGCGCTGGCCATGGATGCCGTGCAAGCCGCCAATTCGGGCCACCCGGGCATGCCGATGGGCATGGCCGACATCGCGGAGGCCCTGTGGCGCCACCGGCTGCGGCACGACCCGGCGGACCCGCGCTGGATGAACCGCGACCGCTTCGTCGTTTCCAACGGCCACGGCTCGATGCTGCTCTATGCGCTGCTTCACCTGAGCGGCTATGCGCTGCCCATGGACGAGTTGCGGCGCTTTCGGCAATTGCATTCGCGCACGCCGGGGCACCCGGAGTTCGGCCTTACGCCCGGCGTGGAAACCACCACGGGGCCGCTGGGGCAGGGCATCAGCAACGCGGTGGGCATGGCCTTGGCCGAGAAGCTGCTGGCCGAAGAATTCAACCGGCCCGGGCATGAGGTGATCGACCACCGCACCTATGTGTTTCTGGGTGACGGCTGTTTGATGGAAGGCATCAGCCACGAAGCGTGCTCGCTTGCGGGCACATGGCGGCTCAACAAGCTGATGGCTTTTTACGACGACAACGGCATCTCAATCGACGGCGAGGTCGGCGGCTGGTTCAGCGACGACACGCCGGGCCGCTTCGAAGCCTATGGCTGGACGGTGCTGCGCAATGTCGACGGCCACGATGCCGCGGCGCTCGATGCCGCCATTGCGGCGGCCACCGCGGCGGACCGGCCGGTGCTGGTGTGCTGCAAGACGCGCATCGGCCAGGGCTCGCCGAACCGCGCCGGCACGGCCAAGGCACACGGCGAAGCACTGGGCGACGCCGAAATTGCGCTGACGCGAGAAGCGCTCGGCTGGAGCGCCGCGCCCTTCGAGGTACCGCATGCGGTTGCGCAGGCCTGGTCGGCGCGCGAGAAGGGCGCCGCATTGCACCAGGCGTGGCAAGAGCGCTTTGCAGCCTATGCGCATGAGCACCCGGTGCTTGCGCGCGAGTTGCTGCGTCGTCACCGCACCGATGTGCCGCTCACCGCGCAGGTCGAAGACGCATTGGCTTCGGCCGCGGCCGGCGCGGAGCAGCGCAAGGCATCGGTCGCCACGCGCAAGGCCTCGCAGCAGGTGCTCGACGAGGTCGGCCCCGCCATGCCCGAGCTGATCGGCGGTTCGGCCGACCTGACCGGATCGAACCTCACCGACTGGAAGGACCACCGCGCGCTCAAGGGCACGGGCACAGGCAACCATGTGCACTACGGCGTGCGCGAGTTCGGCATGGCGGCCATCATGAACGGGCTTGCGCTGCACGGCGGCTTTCGTCCGTTCGGCGGCACTTTTTTGACCTTTTCCGACTACGCGCGCAACGGCGTGCGAATGTCGGCGTTGATGAAGCTGCCGGTCATCTATGTTTTCACGCACGACTCCATCGGCCTCGGCGAGGACGGGCCGACGCACCAGCCGGTGGAGCATGCATCGAGCCTGCGGCTGATTCCCGATGTCGATGTGTGGCGGCCTGCCGATGCGACCGAAACCGCGGTGGCCTGGCGCGAGGCGCTGCGCCGCATGGACGGGCCGAGCTGCCTGCTGCTCACGCGGCAGGCGCTGCCGCATGCGGGTGAAGACGGCGCACGCATCGAATCGATTGCGCGCGGCGCCTACGTGCTGCGGCGGCCGCAATCGGAATGCGTGGCTCTGCTGGCAAGCGGCTCCGAGGTTGGCGTTGCGCTGGCTGCCGCGGCGCTGCTGGCAAAGGAGGGCATCGAGGCCCGCGTGGTCTCAGTGCCGTGCATGGACGTGTTCGAGCGCCAGGACGCCGCGTGGCGCCATGCGGTTATTCCGCGTCACCTGCCGCGCTTGGCGGTGGAGGCCGGCAGCACCGGCCTGTGGTGGAAGTTCGTCGGCGAATACGGCGACGTGGTCGGGCTCGACCGCTTCGGCGAATCGGCTCCGGCCGGCGAACTGTTCAAGCTCTTCGGCCTGACCGCGGAGGTGGTGGCCGAGCGTGCGCGCCGCCTGCTGGCCGCCGAGGCCCTGCAGGACGGCGGCCGCTGACCTCATTCATTTGCATTCCCCCCATCCACAGGAGCTTTCCATGGCCATGATTTCGCTGCGTCAGTTGCTCGACCACGCGGCCGAGCACCAGTACGGCGTGCCGGCATTCAACGTCAACAACCTGGAGCAGATCCAGGCCATCATGCAGGCCGCAAAAAAGACCGACAGCCCGGTCATCCTGCAGGCCTCCGCCGGCGCGCGCAAATACGCCGGCGAGCCCTTCCTGCGCAAGATGGTCGAGGCGGCGGTGGAGATGTACCCGGAGATCCCGATCGTGATGCACCAGGACCATGGCGCCAGCCCCTCGATGTGCATGCAGGCCATTCGCTCGGGCTTTACCAGCGTGATGATGGACGGCTCGCTGATGGAAGACGCCAAGACCCCGGCAAGCTACGACTACAACGTGGGCGTGACTCGCCGCGTCGTCGAAATGGCGCATGCGGTCGGCGTCTCGGTGGAGGGCGAACTGGGCTGCCTGGGGTCGCTCGAGTCGGGCATGGCGGGCGAGGAAGACGGCAGCGGCGCCGAAGGCGTGCTCTCGCACGACCAGCTGCTGACCGATCCGCAGCAGGCGGCCGACTTCGTCTCGCGCACCGGCGTGGATGCATTGGCCATTGCCATCGGCACCTCGCACGGCGCCTACAAGTTCAGCCGCAAGCCGACGGGCGACATTCTTGCAATCGACCGCATCAAGGACATTCACGCGCGCATTCCGAAGACGCACCTGGTGATGCACGGCTCTTCGTCGGTGCCGCAGGAATGGCTGGCCGTGATCCGCGAATACGGCGGCGAGATCAAGGAAACCTACGGCGTGCCGGTGGAAGAAATACAGGAAGGCATCCGCCACGGCGTGCGCAAGGTCAACATCGACACCGACATCCGCCTGGCCATGACGGGCGCCATGCGCCGTGCCATGGGAAGCGACCGCAGCGAGTTCGATCCGCGCAAGTTTCTTAAAGAAGCGACTGCGGCCGCGCGCGACCTGTGCATCGACCGGTTCCAGGCCTTCGGTACCGCCGGCATGGCGGGGCGCATCAAGCCGGCGGCGCTATAGCGTCAAAGGCCGTGCACGAGGTACAGCCCCTTCGGTGAAAGCGGCACTTTCAGCGTGTGCTCGCCCACCCTGGAAAACCGGTATTCGCGGCCGTTGATGTAGGCGGACTTGGTGTTGGTCCAGATGCGGTATTCGTGCCCGTCCTTCACGGGTGTGACCTGCAGCACCCGGATCACCGGAGGCACCACCACCCTGAAGCTCAGCTGGCCCGTGGCGCTGTCGACTCCCAACGTGGCCTCCGCCACGCACGCGGGCGGCAGAAGGAGCAGCGCCGACAGGGCGCTCTTCATGCACACCCCCGTAGAGAACATGCTTCCGGACATAAGGCTTTCCCCCCAAAAAACACTGGGCTGGAGGCATCGCAGCGATGCCCGACCTTCTTATATCGGCAGGCCTTTGTGAAAGTTGAGGCCTGTGAAGCAAGTAAATACCGCAACGCGTGCGGACGCAATCGCCTTTCGTCGGCTCAGCGTTCTTTCTGGATGGGGAAGTCGGCCACGGCGGCGTCGCGCACGTAGACGTTCACCCGCCGCGAGGGCGAGCCGGCGCTGCTCCAGGGCAGGGGCAGGTTGTCCTGGACCAGTTCGATTTCGTGGCTGCCCGCCCCCACGGAGGGAAAGCTGTAGAAGCCCTGCGCATCGGTGCGCGTGACATAACCGCGGTCGAGCATCACGGTAACGCCGGGAACGCCGCCCTCGCTTGCCTCGCGCAGCCCGTTGTCGTTCTGGTCGAAGAAAACATAGCCTTCGAGCCGGCCCGCGCCCATGCCGGGAGCCCCGCCGATGGGCGCGCTGGCCAGGCCCGCGCGGCTCTCGTAGCGCAGCGCCACCATGAACGAGCGGCTGGACGGAAGCACCAGCACGGCTTGCTGCATGGCCGTGGTCAGCGCCGACACCACCGCCGGGTTGAGCGACTCCTGCCCGCGCGCCGCGGCGTACTGGGCGATGAAAGACCAGCCCTGGCCCAGCGGCCAGCTCAGGCGCGCATTGGCGCTCAGGAAGCGGTTTGCGTTGCCGCCGATGCCGTTGCTGCCGCGCAGGCTGAGGTCGAGCCGGGCGCCCGCGGCCAGCGGCGTGGTGCCCAGCACCCCCCAGTGCGCCGAGCGTGCATCGACACCGGCCTGGCGGGATTGCTCCAGCGCCAGCGAGGTCGAGAGCGTTTGCGTTTCGCCCACGCGCCAGGCGTGATCGACCCCCGTGCGCAGCACGCGCAGGTCGGTGCCGTGCGCGACGTCCGTTCGCCACTGCGTGTAGCCCCAGCCGGACTGATGCTCCCAGGTGAGCTGGGCCGAACGCGCGGCAAAGCTGCCGGTGCGGGCGGCCACGTTGCCGGAAATCGCATCGCGCGAATCGAAGCGAAAACGCCCGAACAGGCTGCCGTACAGCGAGCGGCGCCCGGGTCCGCTGATGCTGTCGCTCGCCTCCACGTTGCCGCCCAACTGCCATTGGCGTGTGGAGACATCGCCGCGCCATGAAGCGCCGCGCAGGTTGCTCGGCAGCGAGTCGCCGCCCCAGCGCAGCGAGGGCTGGAAATAGAACACCGACGCGTTCTGCTGCAACAGGCTCGTGCGCCATGCTGCGTCTACCCAGCCGCCGCTGGCCGAATCGCGCGGGGCGCGCGACAAGGCATCGGTGGGCTGGCCCGTGCTGTGCGCCAGGTTGGCTTGAACGCGCAGGCCGCCGACCCGTTCGCCGATGCCGCCGTAGCTGCCGCCCACCGTGTCCGCCCACGGAGCCTGGCCCTGCCAGGAGACGGCGCTCCATACCGAACGGGTGTTCTGTGCGAAGCCGGCCACGCCGTTGGCGTTGAAGTTGCGCGTTTCAATCAGCTGAACGGCCGCATCGGTGCGGCCCAGTGCGTAGGGGCCTTCGGCGCCGCCGAGCTGCGTCTGCGCGCCCGCGCCGGCCGCGGTGCCTCGCCCGGCCGAGAAGCCCTGGAATGAAATGCCGTCGAAATAGCCCAGCCGCCCGGCCGATGCATTGAAGGTTGTGCGGCCCGGCTGCTCGATGCTGAGTGCCACTCCTTCGATGGGCAAGCTCGGCAGGTAGACGCGGCCGACACCGCGTGCCAGCGGCGTGCTCGCCATGTTGATGTTGCCGATGCTGTTGTTGCCGAACCAGCCGCCGTTGAACGGCATGGCGCGCTGGTCGATGCGCCAGGTGCTGCCGCTGCGGTAGGTGTAGGGCACCTGCGTGGTGGGCGTGCCGGTGGTGCCGTACACGCCGATGCCGCTCACCGGCGCCGAGTCGCGGTTGAAATTGAGGTTGGCGGAAAAGGTGCCGTGGTTCGGCGTGTCGAGGTAGCCGGAGAACAGCAGCGAATGGTTGCGCGAGCGCACGGCACCGCTTTGCTGGGTCGACTGCCCCTCGATGGTCCAGCCGCGCGGCCAGCCGCTGTCGCCGCGGGGCTCGGGGTCTTCCGCCGGCGCGGCCTGCGGGCTGTCGTCCAGCACGCGGTCGACATAGCCGGCAGCCTGCGACTGCGCCCATGCGGCGGTGCCGGCCAGGGCCTGGCTCGCGCCGCACAAACCGAGCGCGCTGTAACGCAGCAGGCGCTTCATGGAGCGAAGCGCTGGTTGATCGGCATCGAGCCGCTCTTGCCCCACTCGAGCTTGCCGCGAACGGTGATCGGAAAGCGCACCGCGACGGCCGTTTCGCTTTCGCCGGGCTTGTTGGCCAGCAGCGCGATCTCGCGCGTCTCACCCGCCATGATGGGCGTGGTGCTGGCCTGCAGCTCCAGTTCGGTGCCGCCGGCATCGGTGCCGGAGAGAAAGCCCGCCAGGCGGCCATGGGCCGTGCCGGTGTTGCGGATCTTGAGCACGGGCGTGGCGCGTCCGTCGACCGTTTGTACCGAGGTGCCCGCCAGCTCCAGCACCGGCGCCACATCGCCCACGGCAACGTACACGATGACCCCGATGCGCGCGCCCAGCGCCACCGGAACACCCGGCGCGGCCGCGGGCTGCTGGCCTTCGATCATCACGGCGAAGCGGCACTCGGTGGGCGGCGTGCCGGCCGGCGGGGTCACTTCGAAGCGGAAGCGGTAGGGCCGTCCGGGCGTGATGCTGAGTTCGCGGCGTTCGATGGCGACCCACGGCCGGCAACTGCCCGGCAGCAGCTCGTCGCTGAAGTCGACCGAGGCGTCGGGGCGAAAGGTCCAGTCGGAGGTCTTGAGCTTGTAGGCGCCTGGCTGCGTGTCGCGGTGCGTGAGCTCGATCACGTCGCGTACCCGTTCGCCCGGTTGGGCAGACAGCTCGAAGCGCGGCGGCGAGACGGCAAGTGAAAACTGCGCCTGCGCCGCTGTACCCATGGTGAGGGCGGCAAGGCCGGCGGCAAGCAGAAGTGCGGCACGTCGCGTCACGGCGATACCTCGATCTCGAAAAAGAATTGCAGGGTTTGCGCGCGCTCCAGCTTCCGGCCGTCCAGGGTGAGGTCGATCACGATGCTTTCCTGCAGGAAAGACTCGCGCACCACGCCTTCGAACACCAGCGTGCGGCCACCGCCGCGCACGGTGCCCGGAAGCAGCCGGCCTTGCGTGCGCCACGTGGCCATCAGTTGCTCGCCGTCGGTCGGTGCCAGCGCAAGGTAGATGCGCGCGGGCCGGTTGACCCAGGCCGACAGGTTGAGCCGCAGCGCCACGGACATGCGGCCTTCCATCGTGTGGTCGCCCGAGCGGCCGGGCGCCAGCTGGCGCCAGCGCATCGGCGTGACCGGCTGGCTCACGAAAGTGCCCGTGTCGTCGATCCTGTAGGTTGCGGCGTCGGCGGTCGGCACTGCGGCCAGGGCCAGAAGACCAGCCAGGAAGGCGAGCGGAAGTCGGGCTTTCACGGCGCGGTGAGCGTGTAGGTCGCCGTGCCGTTGAAGGTACCGGCGGGAACCAGCTGCGTGTTCAGGTAGCGGAAGGTGAGGCAGCTTTCGAACCAGGTATTGCGGTTCACCGACATCAGGCTCTGGGCGCCGCCGGTGAAGCCGGTGCTCGGAATGGTCGTCGCGTTGTCGCCGTTGCCCGAAGAGATCCACGCAATCGTGCTGAAGGGAATCGTGTCGCCCGCCGTGCTCGTCAGGTTGGCCGGCGTGGTGACCGTGAACGATGCGGCACCGGCGTTGTTGTTGCCCGGCACACGGTAGAAGCCGCCCACGTACACCTGCCCGGTGGTCGCCGGCGAGTTGCAGAAAGTAAAGCCGTCCCATGGGCTAATGGCGACGGTGCTGTCGGTGGCCATGGGCAGGGCCGTGCCCGAGCCCAGCTGGGCCGCCGGAACCGTGACCGACACCAGGTTGACCGTCGTGTTGTTGCCCGGCCGGCCGCGGTTGTTGAAGTTCCCGTTGGTCATCGTGCCGGCGCCCACCTGGAGGAAGAGCGCACGGTCTCCGGCGTCGATGGCCGCCGTGAAGCCGTGCGCCGCGGGCAGCCAGGCGCCGCCCAGCACGGCGAGCGCGAGTGCGGCGCGCCGAAGGCTGGAGGGTGGTGACAACGCGATGTTCATGCGGCTTCTTTTCGGACGGCCAGGGCAGAACAGGACCGCCCTCGGTCACCGTGTGTCGAAAGCCGCGTGTTCCAGGAGCGTGGGCCGGTGGTCAGGGAGCGGTCGCGGTGTAGGTCACGCGGCCGTTGTTTCCGATCGTGTCGCCGTAGGTACCGGCCGGCAGGGTGGCCGTATTGGCGTATGCGAACGTCCAGCTGCCTTCGCGGCGCACAAGGCCGGCCGAGGCGGTCAGCGTGGTGGCAGTTGCCGAAGTGCCGCCTGCGGCTGCAACGTTGAAAGGCGGGTGGGCAATGGCTGCATTGGAGAAGCCGGCGGTGCCCGTCGCGAGCGCGCCCGGGGTCACGACGATGTCGCTCCACGGCACGGTCGGGTCGCCGGCAACGCCGCTGCTGAGGGGGCCGGTGGTGGCATTGGTCAGGCTGACCGTGCCGCTGTTGCCCAGCACGCGAACCGTGACAGCGCCGCTGGCCAGGTCGCCGCCGGTGCCCGCCACAGCGGTACCGTTGCCGATGGCGCCCGCGGGCACGTTGAACTCGACCCGGTTTACCGTCGTGTTGTTGGTGAAGTTGGTGCCGGTACCGACCTGCAGGAAAAGCACCTTGGGGACGACGACCCTGAAGTCGAGTCTTGCACTGGCGCTCTGGGTGCCGGTGTTCGTCACGAAGGTCGATTCCGCCTGAGCGGCGAAGGGGGCCATGCTGGAAGCGATGGCGGCGATCAGAAGGAGTTTTTTCATGAATGTAGACTTTGTTACTAGACTTCGGTCGAGGACCGAGCGAAGTGTAAGCAAAAGTCTACATTTTTGTTAGACATTTAGTACTCAAGTTTACGTTTAAATTGTAAATTGAGACTTTAAGTAACAAAGATCACAGCCTTCCGACCGCGAACTGGTTCTATCGGCAGACGAAGCTGGAGGCGGATTCGAGAGGGCCTCCCAGGTAGGTCGCCATCCTTGGGTAGGGGCACAGCGGCCGGGTGCGGGCGGGCGACCAGTCGGCGGGCAGCTCGGCGTTGACCACGTTGGCGCCGGCTCCACGGGCCCTGGCAATCACAGAGGCCGGAGCCCTGCCTTGTTCGACCCACGCCACCAGCGGCGTCAGCATGTCGAACTGGTCGGTGGCAGGGCCGCCGCCGCAATGATTCATGCCTGGCACGGGAAAGAAGCGCGCAAAGCCCGATGCGTCGCCGCCGTTGGCCGTGCGCAGCTGCTCGTACCAGCGGGTGGTGTCGTCCGACGAGAACACCGCATCGCTGGTGCCGTGATAGACCATGAGCTTGCTGCCGCGATCGCGAAGCGCCGACAGGTTGGCGGGGTCGGGCGGGGTCATGAACGACATTGCCGATTCGGTGTAGACCGCATTGCTTGCAAAGATGGTCGGCGCATCGGCGTCCATGCTGAACCCGAGCGCGAAATCGATCCCGAAGGGTCGGCTTGGCGCGAGCGGCGGCGTGCTGAACACGAAGCCGACCGCGGCGGTGTCGAGGTTCTGCGAATTGGAGAACTCCCACTGGCGCCAGTCGGCCCCCTTGATGCCGGCGTCGAACGGAAAGCTGCTGTAGAGAGCGGTGCCCGCGCTGTTTCGCGCGCCGGCAAAGATGTTGCCGAGCACGTTCTTCTGCGTGGCCGTGAGGCAGCTGCCGGTGCGCGCGCCGCTGCAGGTGGGCACGTCGCTGGCAAGGTCGAAGGCCTGCTTGCACGCCTGTACATCCACAACGATGCCGTCGGCCGCGCCGTCGAGTGCGTCGCAGCGCGCAAGCACCGCGTCGGCCACCGTGCTCATTTCCGCGGGCGTGAAGGCGGTCTGCAGGTCCGGCTTGCCGGCCGGTGTGTTGGCGGTGGTAACCCGGGCGTATTGCTGCACGCCGTAAAGCTGGGCCACCGCGGCCTTCGGCAGGTTGAAGCCGGGGTTGCCGGCCAGGATGCCGTCGTACTGGCCGGCGAACCTTGCCGCGGCCACCATCGCGTGGCGGCCGCCGTTCGAGCAGCCGCCGAAGTAGGAGCGGTCGGGCTCGCGGCCATAGGCCTTGGCAATGAGGTTCCTGGCCATGGGCGTGAGCTGCGCAACGGCGTTGTAGCCGTAGTCCAACCGCGCCTGCGGATCGATGCCGAAGGTGGGTATCTGCGCGCCCGAGTGCCCCGCGTCGGAACTGATGACCGCGAACCCCATGTGCAGCGCGGTGGTGGTGGGCGCACCGCCGCCCACGCTGCCCGTGGCCCGCGCCACGTTGCCGTCGAGGCCGCCATTGGCCTGGTAGAAGAACCGGCCGTTCCAGTTGACGGGCAGGCGCATCTCGAAGCCGATGGCGTAGGTCTTGCCGTCGACGCTGCTGGTGCGCTGGTTCATCTGGCCCTGCACAAGGCAGTGCTCGGGCGCGGGCGTGCTCGCGCCGGCCACGGCGAGCGCGCCGGCGGCCACGGAGCTCACGCTGGTGTAGACGGTGCTGCCGAACGCCGCCTTGGCGGCGAGATCGGTGCACGACTGCAGCGTGCCCGGGCGCGCTTCCGAAGGTGCGGAGCCGCCGCCGGGGGAGGGCGCCGGCGGAACGAACGGGAAGCCACCCCCGCCGCCCCCGCCACCACCTCCGCCGCACGCCGCCAGCAGGGATGCCACGGCAAGAGCCGCCCATGCCGGGCGGTACGAAGAGAACACGGATTGAACCATCGCTGTCTCCTTTCGGCCGGGGTGGCCCGGCTCATCAATAAAGTTATTTCACGTAATCAATATAGTTTTGATCCATAACTAAAAAATAGGGCAAACCCTTGAGGCGAAACCGGTCATGGCAGACTTCAGGACATCCCAACCTTCTTGGCGGCGTTGCCGCGGCGAAAGAACCCCGATGCTTGAACTCCTGACGGATCCCCAGGTCTGGATTGCCTTTGCCACCTTGACTGCGCTCGAGCTGGTGCTGGGCATCGACAACATCATCTTCATCTCCATCCTGGTCGACAAACTGCCGCCCGAAAGGCGTGAGTTCGCAAGGCGGGTGGGGCTGTTCATGGCCATGTTCATGCGCATCGGGCTGCTGCTGGTGCTTGCCTGGATCGTTGGCCTGGTCAATCCGCTGTTTTCGGTGCTGGGCAAGGGCATTTCAGGGCGCGACCTGATCCTGATCCTGGGCGGGCTGTTCCTGATCTGGAAGAGCACGAGCGAGGTTCACCAATCGCTGGAAGGCGGGCACGAGCAGAAGTCCAGCGCGGTGAAGGCCACCTTTGCGGCGGTCATCCTGCAGATCATGATCATCGACCTGGTGTTCTCGCTGGACTCCATCATTACCGCGGTGGGCATGGTGGACGACGTGCGGGTGATGATCGCCGCGGTGATCGTGTCGGTGCTGCTCATGATGCTGTTCGCCAGCCCCATCGGCCGCTTCGTATCGAACCACCCCACCATCAAGATGCTGGCGCTGTCCTTCCTGGTGGTGGTGGGCGTGGTGCTCGTCGCCGAAGGTTTCGGGCACCACGTGCCCAAGGGCTACGTGTACTTCGCAATGGCCTTCTCGCTGGTGGTGGAGATGCTCAACATCAGGCTGCGCAAGAAGTCGGAGAAGGCGGTGGAGCTGCGTCCACCGCACATGCCCGGAGACTGAAGGCGCGAGCGCCCTAGGGCCTAGGCTGTTCCCGCTTCGGGCAGCAATTGCGGGTTGTAGACGGCCTCCCACAGGTGGCCGTCGGGGTCGGTGAAATAGCCGGCGTAGCCGCCATAGAAAGTGTCGGCCGCCGCTTTCACCACGGTGGCGCCGGCCTTTGCGGCTTGCTGCATCACAGCATCGACTTCGGCCTTGGACAGCACGTTGTGCCCGAGGGTGAATTCGAGCGGCCCGCCCGCCCGCAGCGGAAGGCCGGTATCGGCCGCAATGCTCGAGCGCGGCCACAGGGCGAGCTTGAGTCCGTGCTGCAGGTCGAAAAAGGCGACGGCGCCGTTCTCGAACTCCTTGCCGATGATGCCGGCAGTGGAAAGCCCCAGCCCGTCGCGATAGAACGCCACGGCTCTTTCCAGGTCTTCGACGCCCAGCGTGATGACGGTGACTCTTGGTTGCATGGACCGCCTCGCTACTCCAGCGTGAAGCCGATCTTCAGCGTGACCTGCCAGTGCGCGATCTTGCCGTCCACCACGTGGCCGCGCGTTTCGGTCACGGTGAACCACTGGATGTTGCGCACCGTCTGGTGCGCCTTGGTGATGGCGGTCTGCACCGCTTCCTCGATGCTCACCGGGGACGAGCCGGTGAGCTCCAGCGACTTGTAAACGTGATTCGACATGTCTCTGCTCCTGGTAGTGGTGGAAACATCGTAGTCATCGCCGGCTGCAAGGGCAAACGAAGGAGCCGTTGTTTCGACATGCGCGAATCGCCGCTGGAGGCGCGGGCCTAGTCCGCGTACACGCCCGCCGCCTTGATGATCGGCGTCCACTTGGCGATTTCATCCGCCACGAACTTCCTGTGGCCTTCGGGTTCGATGCGCCCGTCGGTGGCCACCACCGCGCCAAGCGCTTCTTCGCGCTTGATGAAGTCCGCGTCGCGCAATGCGGCCTTCATGGCCTCGTTGAGCTTCTTCAGCACCGGTGCCGGCGTGCCCTTGGGGGCATACAGGCCGTGCCAGATGGTGACCTGGAAGTTTTTCAGGCCCGACTCGTCCAGCGTGGGCAGGTCTTTCAGCAGCGGCGTTGTCAGCCGCTTGGGCGTGGTGACGGCGTAGGCCTTGACCTTCTTCGCCTCGATCTGCGGCGAGGTGTTGGTGGTCTGGTCGCACAGGAGATCGATCTGCCCGCCGATCAGGTCGGTGATGGCCGGTGCGGTGCCCTTGTAGGGAACGGGCGTCATGTCGGTCTTGGTGGCGCTCTGGTAGAGCAGGCCGCACAGGTGCGATGCCGAGCCCACGCCCGCGTTGCCGATGTTGATCTTGCCCTTGTTGGCCCCGATCCAGGCGGTCAGTTCCTTGTAGTTGGCGGCCTCGATGGAGGGCTTGGAGATGAGCGTCATCGGCACGTCGTTGACGATGCCCAGGTACTCGAAATCGCTCTCGACCTTGAACGGCAGGTTGCGCACCAGCGTCGGCACGGTGGCCATTGCAATGTGGTTCAGCAGCAGGGTGTAGCCGTCGGGCCTGGCGCGCGCCACCTTGGCCGCGCCGATGGAGCTGCCGGCACCGGGCACGTTGTCGATGATTACGCTCACACCGCCCAGGGGCTTGCGCAGCGCTTCGGCCAGGTCGCGCGCCACGCGGTCGGTGGGGCCGCCGGCCGCAAAGGGCACGACGATGGTCACCGGCTTTCCCGCGGGAAAGTCTTGCGCATGCGCGCCCATGGCCAAGGCCAGTGCCGCAAAGGCGAACAGTTTTTTCATGGAAGTCTCCGTCAAGTAAAAATGAAAATTCAGGGGGCTCGCACCGGCACGCGGCTCTCGAGCGCGGGCGGCTGCCAGTCGGGCTTGATGTGGCAGCCGTTCTTGCCGTCGGTGTCGTAGCGCGGCGCCAGCGATGCGCAGCGTTGCGCAAGGCTTTGCGGCGTGGGCTTTTCGCCCTTGTCGATCCAGTCGAGCAGGGCGGTAAAGAGCGCGGGGTATTCCGAATCGCTCAGGTAGCTGTGCTCGCGCTCTGCGCTGAAGCTCTGCACCAGCTGGCCGCCGGTGCCGGCGGCGTCGCGGATGCGGCGGTAGGCGTTCTCGAGCTCGACGAAAGCCGTCGGGTCGTCGATGGCATGCAGCCCCAGCGTGGGCAGCGCGGTGCGGCCGGTCGGCTGGCTGTCGGCCGCCAGGGCGCCCTTGGCCTGCGGATCGGCGGCATAGCGCAGCACGCCCGCATTGAGTGCCGCATCGTCGGCCGAGCCTTGGTAGACGACGCCGATGTTGCCGAACGGATTGCGGCCGCCCAGGCGCTTTTGAACCAGGTCCTGAAACAGCCAGGTGGCCCAGTTCAGGTGGCCGGGCAGCGAGCGCTCCTGGATCTTCACGACCGAGAGAATGGTCTTGAGCCGGGCGGCCTGCTCGGGCGTGCGCTGCGCGGCGGGCATGCCGACCCCGGTGCATTCCTTGACGCGCGCGGCCAGTTCGGCGCGCGTGAGTTTCGAATCGGCGGGCAGGCCCATCCACAGCGGGTATTGCGGCTCATCGGCACGCGGATGGTTGCGGCACACGTACTGGTACACCACGCGCAGGTCGAGCCGGAAGTCATAGGCGCTGTTGCCGCCGCCGAGCACGCCGCTGGTGAGCAGAAGGCCGTCGTAGGGCGACTTTGCATCGCCGACAGGCGCATAGAGTTCGGCCGCCTTTGCCGCCACGCCTGCGCCGTAGCTCTGGCCGTGCAGCAGGGTGCGTTGCGGCTGGCCGAAGTGGCGCACGAAGATCTGGCGCAGCCGCTCGGTGTCTTCGGCCGCCATCGTCACGCCGTAGCCGCCACGGCGGTAGGTGGAGCCGGCCCACGCGTAGCCGGCTTTCACGGTGATCGCCCAGCGCTTCAGGTCTTCCTGGCTGCGCTCGAGTTTGGGCGGCCCGGTCTCCGGGCCGCCGTGGGCATGCATCACGAGCACGCCGCGGTTCCAGTCCTTCGGAATGGCGATCCAGTAGAAAGAACCGCTGCCGTCTTCGCCTGTGTAGCAGCGCGCGGCCTCGGGCACGGGTGCGGGGCAGGGCGTTGATGCAGGTGCCTGTTTGGATGCGGGCGAGGCCGCTTGCGCGGAGAGCGGCAACGCGGTGCCCAGCAGCGCGAAAGCGGCCAGCGTGGAAAGTTGTTTTTTCAATGTCGTACTCCGAGTTCCAGCGCCGCGTTCGTTCCTGCCGTGGAAACGAATCCGAGGACGCCGCTGTTGAAGATGAAATTGCCCGGCCGGCCCGCATCGGCCTGCACCGCGCCGAGCACCGGTGTGTCGTAGCTGAGGGATGCAGAGGTGCCGCCCAGGTTGAAGCTGCTGCCCGCCACGGTGGCTTCGCGGTTCTGGCCCGTCACGGCGGCCATGGCGTAGCTGCCGTCCGCCGTGCCGGGCGTCAGCGTCTGCTGCAGGCCGAACATGCGCAGGCCGACGTTGGCGGCCGACTCGCGCACCAAGTGCAGCGGCACCGCGGCGCCGTTCACGAGCCCGATCACCATCGACCCCGTGAGCGTGCCGCCGGTGGTCACGGCGCCGCCGGTGGGCGAGGTGGTGCGCAGGTCGAAGGCACCGCGCGCGGTGTTGTAGGTGATGTAGCCCTTTTCCGTTTGCGTGCATGTGGCGTCGTAGGTCATGAACCCACCCGTCACGGCATCGCGGCAATACTGGAAGGTGCCCGCATTGCGCAGCCGCACCGATGACGCATGCGCCACAGCGGCGCCGGTGCCCTGCTGAACGCCCACCGCGTTGAAGATGTTGGCCACCGGGTTGAACACCGCCGGTGCCGCCGTGTTTTCGAAGGTGTTCTGGAACGCGACCAGCGGTGCAAAGCCGCCGCCGCTCGGCGCATTCACTCCGCCCAGCAGCACGCCGCCGGGGGCAAAGCTGAAGACCGCCGCGCTCTCGCCGCTTGCATAGCTGCAACCGCCTTGCGCCACCAGCGAGCCGCTGCGCTGCGTGCCGGCCGCGCGCTGCACGCTGGCATCGATGGTCACGGTGTAGGCCAGGGTCGCGGGATCGATGTCGACGCGCAGTTCTTCGCCGAAGCTGTTGCCGCCCTTGTAGCTGGCGGGGGCGGCCGGCAGGTTGGGGCAGGCCAGCGGATCGCCGACCTCGGTCACGCAGCTGTAGTTGACCGCCGCGTCGAGGCTGCCGCTGCCGCGGTACTTGGGCCATGCCGGAAACTGGCACAGCGGACGCGTGCGGCCATAAGTGCCGGCCACCGCATCGACCGCCACGCCGGTGGCAGGTGCCAGGCCTGCCTCCACCCAGCCCTCGAGCGCCGCGAGCGAGTCCCAGTTGGGAATGAAGCTGCCCGTGCCATGGCCCATGCCGGGCACGGTATAGAAGCGCACGTGTTCGTCCACCGCCGCCTGGCCCACCGTGGCGATGAGCTGCTTGTAGTAGTCGATGGTCGAGTTGGGGCTGATCACTTCGTCGGCCAGGCCGTGCAGCATGATGACCCGGCCGCCGCGCGCGAAGAAGGGCGCGAGGTTGGGGTTGGTGGCATCGGTCAGCGCCGACACCTCGCTCACGCGAGCGGCGTAAGCGCCGGGGTCCAGCGGATCGAAGCCGAGCGAATCGAAGCTGTCGATGCGCGTGACGAAGTACTTCACCCACTGGTCGCCCGTGACGTACATGTTGGCGTCGGCCGAAGTGGCGGGGTTGCCAGGCACCTTGCGCGTGCCCAGGTCGCGCGTGGTGTAGGGGCCCGCCACCAGCGTGCCCTCGAGGATGTTGTAGCCGCCCGCGCGCTTTACGCCGTTGGCCAGCGAGTAGGTGCTGAACTCGAGCGGCGATTCGATGGTGCGCACGGTGGCAAGCTGCGCGTCCGAAAGGCAGGTGTCGCCGGCGTCCGTGCCGCCGCTGCAGCGCAGCGACGCGAGGACTTGCGTGTTCAGCAGCCGGCAGCTTTCCACGTTGCTCACGATGTTGTCTGCCGCGCCGTCGAGCTTGTCGCAGGCCTGCATTGCGGCCTTCTGCACCAGCAGCGTCTTGGCCACGTTCATCCAGCCGGCGCCGCCGTTGCTGTAGAGCGCGCGGCCCACCGCCACGTTCGACAGCCGCGTGCCGGTGTAGTTGAGCGCGGGCTCGTTGGCAATCACGCCGTCGTAGTCCTGCGGCCAGCGCTGGATGTAGCTGAGCGCATCGCGACCACCGGTGGAGGTGCCGAGAAAGTAGGCGTAGGCGGGCTTGACGCCATAGCGCGCGAGCACCAGCGCCTGCGCCACATCGCGCGTTTTCTTGAGCGAATTGCCGCCGTAGTTGGCAAGCTGCTCGTCGTTGGCGGCAAAGCGCCCGTCGGTGATGCTGCTCGACTGGTGGCCCGAATCGTCGCCGTAGGTTGCATACCCCAGCGCAAGCGGCGCGGGCTTGCCGGCGGGGCCGAAGCGGATGACCTCGGTGCCGTCGATCAGCACGCCGTCGAAGCCGCCGCCGCCGAAGTGAATGGTCTTGCGGTTCCACTTTTCGGGCAGGTTGACCGCGAAGTTGATGGCCTGCGAAGCAGGGTCCATCGGCTGGATGGAACCGCGCACGCGGCAGTAGTCGCCGAGCCGGTTGCCGGCATCGCTTGCGGCCACCGGCGTGGCGCTGGTCACGGTGGCGCCCTGCGTGGGCAGGCTGATGAGCGAGGCGGGCAGGCTCTTGCCGACGAGATCCGCGCAGGCGACCACCGGATGTACGGGCGGCGGCGGCGGGTTGTCGGGCGGATCGGTATCGGGCGTGCTGCCATTGGACGGCGGCGGGGGCGATGCGATCGGAAAGAAACCGGCGCCGGCACCACCGCCACCGCCACCGCAGGCGGCCAGAACCAGCGAAATACCGACCGCCGCACCGAACGAGCGGCAGGCGCGAAAGGGCGCGTTGAACACTGCAGAAAAGCGCGAGGTGCGCATGGACTTGTCTCCGGAATGCGGTCTCGGTGGGCCGCTTTTTTGAATGAGCGGCCGGACGATAGGTGCACGGTGACCTAGGGTCAAATAAAATAAAGAGGCACTTTCGATATGAAAAATATATGGAGATAAGACCGCTTCGCTACTTCGTGGCTGTTGCCGAGACCGGCCACATGACGCGGGCCGCCGAACAACTGGGCATCCAGCAGCCGCCGTTGAGCCAGGCCATCAAGGCGCTCGAACGCGAGTTGGGGGTGCTGTTGTTCCGGCGCCATCCGCGCGGCGTGGCGCTCACCGATGCGGGCCGGCTGTTCCAGGTGGAGGCGCTGCGCATGCTGCAGGACATGACGGCCATGAAGCAGCGCATGGCGCGCGTGGCGAAGGGGCAGGCCGGCACGCTGGCGGTGGGCTTCACCAGCTCTGCCGCGGCGCACCGCTTCGTGCCCGAGGCGTTGCGCGCTTTTCGCCGTGCGCATCCGGACGTCGAGCTGCAGCTGCGCGAGGACAACGCGGCCGAACTCACCGAGGCGCTGGACGCCGGCCGGCTGCACTGCGGCCTGCTGCGCGTGCCGGTGGCGCGGCCCGAGGGACTGCGCTTCGAAACGCTGCTGCGCGAGCCGGTGCTGGTGGCAATGCCGAGCGACCACCGCTTTGCCCTCGCGCGCAGCAAGGCCTCGCGGCCGCTGCCGCTTGCGAAGCTGTGCGAGGAAGGCATCATCCTCGTGCGCCGTCCGGGCGCGCCGGGCCTCTACGCCGAGTTGCTGGCCTTGTGCCATGCCAAGGGCCTGCGCCCGCGCGTGGTGGCCGAGGTAGACCGCATGATGACCAACCTGAATCTCGTGGCTGCGGGTGTCGGCCTGTCGGTGGTGCCGGCCTCGATGACCGGCGTGCATGCGCATGCCATTGCCTACACCCGGCTTGCCGACGGCGGCCAGCTCGACGCGCCGCTCACGCTGGTCTCGCGCGTGGAAGAAGACAACCTGCCCGCGAAGCACTTTGCCGCGCTGCTGCGCAGGCACGCGAGCGAGAACCCCGGCTCATGAGTTTTTTACTGCGCCGTCGCCAACTGGTGCGTGAGACCGGCATCGCACTTGCCGCCGCCTGCGCCATGCCGCGGCTGCTGCGAGCGGCCCCAACGCCAATGTCAGCGTCAGCGTCATGGCCGAACCGGCCGGTGCGTTTGATCGTGGTCTACCCGCCGGGCGGCGTGAGCGACGGCATGGCCCGCGTGCTGGCCGAGCCGCTCGCCCAATCGCTGGGCGTTCCGGTGCTCGTCGAGAACCGGCCCGGCGCGGGCGGCAGCATTGGCATGGATGCGCTGGCGCGCGCCATGCCCGACGGCTGCACGCTCGCGTTTTCGGCCATCAGCCCGATCACGCTGCACCCGCTGGTTGCGCGCGTGCCCTACGACCCGTTGCGCGCCTTTGCTCCCGTGGCAAGCGTGATGCGCACACCCGTGCTCGTGGTCGGCACGCCGGCCTTTGCGGGCCGCGGCTTCCAGGAGCTGATTGCGCTTGCGCGCAGCCAGCCCGGCGCGGTGCGGTGGGCCACGTCGGGCGTGGCCACCATCGGCCACATGGTGCTGGCGCAGGTGCGCATGCAAAGCCGCACCGCCATCACGCACATTCCCTACGCGGGCGGCGGCCCGCAACTCAACGATGCACTCGGCGGGCAGTTCGAGGTGCTGTCGACCAACGTTGCCGCGCAGCAGCTGCAGTACATAGGGGAAGGGCGGCTGCAGGCGCTCGCGGTGGGTTCAACCGCGCGCATCGAGGCCTTGCCCGCGGTGCCGACGCTTGCCGAGCTGGGCTACGAGCGGGCCAATCGCGATTCGCTCTTCGGCATCTTCGCGCCGGCCCGCACGCCCGCTGCTGTGCTGCAGCGGCTCAATGCGCAGATCAACCGGGTGCTGAGCAGCGATGCGGTGCGCGCGCGGCTGCGCGGTGCGTACAACCTGCCGGTGGGCGGCGCCATCGAAGACCTTGCGCAGGAGATTGCCGTCGACCGCCGGCGCAACCGCGAGCTGGTGTCCGGCGACCGATCGCAGTTCGACTAGCCGCGCATTTCTGTCGGTTGGCTTCCGGCTGACACGCGCATAGGTACAAACCTACGCTGGAAACCAAAGTCTTCACCTTCAATGGCGCCGACGTCGAAAGGAGACTGAGGCGTGCGGTGCGTCTCGTCCTCGGCGGATCAGGAGACAGCCATGCGCACGCAGAACGAGAAGAAGAACGACCAGGCAAGCCAGACCGGCGATGACGGCGGCGGCACAGATCCCCAGCAAGCCCTGACCGGCACCACCCGACGCTCGCTCATACGCAACGCCGTGCTGTTTGCGATGTTCTCGGCCAGCGGGGTGAGCCTCACAGGTTGCGGCGGCGGTGGTGGAGGAGGCGGCGGGGGCATTGGGGGCGGCATCGGCGGAGGCGGCGGCAGCCCGCCGGTGAGCACCGGCCCGCTGTTCAAGCACGGCGTTGCCAGCGGCGACCCGTTGTCCGACCGGGTGATTCTGTGGACCCGCGTGACGGCGCCCGCACCGGGCGCCCTCAATGTCGAATGGCAACTTGCAAGCGACGAGCGTTTTGGCGTGATCATTGCGCGCGGCACGGTGAGCGCCGGCCCGGAGCGCGACTACACGGTGAAGGTGGACGCCACCGGGCTCCAGCCGGCCAGCACCTATTTCTATCGCTTTGTGGTGGGCAGCGAGGCCTCGCCCATCGGCCGCACCCGCACGCTGCCGGTGGGCGGCGTTTCGCAGGCGCGGCTGGCGGTGGTGTCCTGCTCCAACTTTCCCAGCGGCTATTTCAATGTGTATGCCGACATCGCCAAGCGCACCGACATCGACGTGGTCCTGCATCTGGGCGACTACATCTACGAATATGGCCGCGTGGGCTATGCGTCGCAGCTTGCCATTGCCATCGACCGCGTATCGACACCCGACTACGAGATCCTGACGCTTGCGGACTACCGCCAGCGGCACGCGCAATACCGCACCGACAGCGACCTGCGCGCGCTGCATGCGCGGTTTCCGATGATTGCCGTGTGGGACGACCACGACCTGGCCGACAACGCATGGTCGGGCGGCGCCGCCAACCACGACGAATCGAGCGAGGGCAGCTTTGCGGCACGGCGCGCGGCCGCCGTGCAGGCCTACCACGAGTGGCTGCCGACGCGGCTGCCCGACCCGGCCAACCCGCTGCTGATCTACCGCTCTTTCGACTTCGGCACGCTGGCTTCGCTGCACATGCTCGACACCCGGCTGATCGGCCGCGAGCGGCAGCTCACGCTCGACCAATACCTGGCCGGCGAGGCAGCCGCGCCCACGCGCCAGCTGCTGGGCCAGCCGCAGGTGGATTGGCTCTCCGCGCGCATGGCGGCCTCGGCCGGTACCTGGCAGGTGCTGGGCCAGCAGGTGCTCATGATGCGCATGACCATTCCCCTGAGCATTGCGACCGACTTCAGCCCCGAGACGCTGGGCGCCTACGTGGCCGCGCAGGCGCTGCCGGACGCCGCCCGCAGCGACAGCCAGAGGGCCTTGCTCGCCCAGCAGAAGGTGCCCTACAACATGGACGCATGGGACGGCTACCCGGCCGCGCGCGACGCCGTGCTTGCCATGGCGCGCAACCAGGGCAAGAACCTCGTCTCGCTGGCCGGCGACACGCACAACGCCTGGGCCGGCAACCTCACCGATGTTTCGGGGCAGCGGGTGGGGGTGGAATTCGGAACGTCGTCGGTGTCGTCGCCCGGTTTCGAGCGGGCAGTGCCGCTGATTGCCAACGACCTGCTGGCCGACGGGTTCCTCCGCATGGTCGACGACCTGCGCTACGCCGAAACCAGCAAGCGCGGCTATGCCGTGCTGACCCTGACACCCAGCGAAGCGCGCTGCGAATACGTCGAGGTCAGCACGGTGCTGAGCCGCGACTATTCGGTAAGAACGGCCGCCACGCTGCGCGCGCTGCCGGGCACCGGTAACCTGCAGGTGCTTGCGGCCTGAGGGTGGCCTGGGGCCGACGCGGAGCGGGGGCATTTCATCGCCCGCCTGAAACTCGCGGCATTTGTGAACCAAATAGCCAATACAATTGCGAACGATTCTCATCCGTTGCGTCAACGGCGGTTCTCCAGAAGTTCGTTTCATGTCCGCGGCCGGCCCTCTTGTTCCAACCATCGAAGTTCTCTACAGCGACCACCATGGCTGGTTGCTGGGATGGCTGCGCCGCCGTCTGGGCGATGCCTGCGATGCGGCCGACCTGGCCCATGACACCTTCGTGCGGCTGATGGCGTCATCGCGCACCGCCAGCCTCGGCGACGAACCGCGCGCCTTCCTCACGCACGTGGCCAAAGGACTTGTGGCCGACCATTGGCGCCGGCGCGAGGTGGAACGGGCCTACCTGGAAGCGATCGCGCATCTTCCTGAGCCCGAGGCACCGTCGCCCGAGGCGCGGCTGCTCATCATCGAATCGCTGATGCGCATCGAGGCGATGCTGGCCAGCCTTCCGGGCCGCACGCGCCAGATCTTTTTGCTGGCTCAGTTCGATGAGCTGACGCTCCAGCAGATCTCCGAGCGCATGGCCATGCCCGTGATCACGGTGCGCCGCCATATCCACAAGGCGCTGGTCGCCTGCATGTCCGTCGCCTGAGCGGCAGCGAGCCCGATGCAATGAATAGCCAGCGGCCGGCAACGGCAGGGGCCAGCCCCGATCCCGCACTCCTGAGCGAAGCCGCCGACTGGGTGATGACGCTGCGCTATGGAGACAACGCGCGGAATGGCCAGGAGGCGCAGGCCAACTTCGACCGCTGGCGCCAGCAAAGCCCCGCACATGCCGAGGCCTGGGCGCGGGCGGAGGCCCTGATGGGCGTGTTCGCGCAAGTGCCGGCAGGCATCGGCAAGAACGCCTTCCATGCCTTGCAGCAGCCCAACCGCCGCCGCAGCATGGGCCTGCTGGGTGCATTGCTGATTGCCGCGCCGGCCGGCTGGCTGGCATGGCGGCACATGCCCTGGCGCGAGTGGACCGCCGATGTTGCAACGGCCACGGGCGAGCGCAAGTCGATGACGCTGGCAGACGGCTCGCGCCTGGTGCTCAACACCGCCAGCGCCGTGGACATCGTGTTCACCGCCGCGGAAAGGCGTATCCGGCTGCAGGCCGGCGAGATTCTTGTGACGACGCATGCCGATCCCTCGCCCACCTATCGGCCGTTCCTGGTACAGACGCCGCAGGGCACCGTGCGTGCCATGGGCACGCGCTTCAGCGTGCGCCGCCTGGACGAAGACACCACCCGGGTCGCGGTGTTCGAAGATGCCGTGGAGATACGGGCGGTGCAAGGTGCGTCGCGTGTGCTGAGTGCCGGCGAGCAGATCGACTTCGAGGCCGGGCGCATCGGTGCGGAGCTTCCTGTGGAGGCCAGCGCCGCGCTCTGGGAGCAAGGCATGCTGCTCGCAAGAAACTTGCGGCTGGCGGATGTCGTTGCCGAAATGAGCCGCTATCGCAGCGGCGTGTTGCGCTGCCACCCCGCGGTGGCCGACCTGCGCGTGTCGGGTGCCGTTTCTCTTGCCGACACCGATGCCGGACTCGCGCTGCTGGCGCGCTCGCTGCCGCTGCGCATCGAGCAGACGACCCGCTTTTGGGTAACGGTGGCGCCGCGATAGCCGGTGGGCTTGCGCTTTTCGGCGGGGCAACGCCGCTCGCCCAAAAAATTTTTCATTTCGAGGTGATCACTTTTTCCGTCTCGTCCGGTGTGAGAGGGAATGACGCGTCGACACCGACGCGCGCCACCATCCTCACAGCTATTCAAGGACGCAGATAAATGACATCGCAGCAGGCCCGCCGGCACCGGCGCATCGACAAGTTCGCGGTTGCGATCACCACCACGGCCATTCGCGCAGCGCTTGGAGGGGCCGGCGCCTTGGCATTGGCCACGGCGCCCGTGTTTGCGGCCGAGGCGGCGGGCCCCAGCGCACGCCAGTACGCCATTGCCGGCGGCACGCTGGCCGATGTGCTGGCGCAGTACGCGGCAGCCACCGGCGTGCAGCTGGTCTTCGAGCCGGGCATGCTTGCCGGGCTGCGAAGCGGCGGGCTGCGCGGGCGCTACACGGCGCAGGAAGGCTTCGAACAGGTGCTGCGAGGCAGCGGCTATGAAGTCGTGGGGCAGGGCGCCGGTGCCTATTCGTTGCGCAAGGCCGGCGTGCCCGCGCGCAGCAGCACCGGCGACGCCGCCACGCTCGCGCCCGTGACGGTAACTGCCGCGACCGAGCGCGAAACGCCGACCGGCCGCGTCAATGGCTATGTCGCCAGGCGCAGCGCCACCGCAACCAAGACGGACACGGCGCTGATCGAGAACCCGCAGTCCGTCTCGGTCATCACGGCAGACGAAATCGGCGACCGCAAGGCCGAATCGCTCGACGAGGCGCTGCGCTACACGGCCGGTGTCACGCCCAACCTGAAGCCATGGGCGGTCGACGAGTTCTCGATGTTGCGCGGCTTCGAGCTCGGCACGGCCGGAATCTTCATGGACGGGCTGCTGACCTCCGGGCGCTCCTATGCCGCGCCCATCGAGCCCTATGGACTCGAGCGGCTCGAAGTTCTGCGCGGGCCCGCGTCCGTGCTCTACGGAAAGATGCCGCCGGGCGGCATGGTCAACGCGGTGAGCAAGCGGCCGACGGCAGACACGGTGCGCGAGATCGGCATCGAGTACGGCAGCTACAACCGCAAGCAGCTGAAGGCCGACCTCGCAGGCGCACTGGACAGCCGCAGCGAATGGACCTACCGCCTCACGGTGCTGGGGCGCGATTCGAACACCCGCCTGGACCACGACCGCGACAACCGCCTCTACATTGCGCCCGCCCTCACATGGCAGCCCAATGCCAGCACCAAGCTCACGCTGCTCGGGCGCTACCAGAAGGACAACCAGGCCTATGCGTGGCAGAACCAACTGGAGCAGCCCGGCGTGTTCGGCCAGCCGAGCCCGAGCGTGAACATCGGCGGCTACGACAACCGCTGGCGGCGCGACAACAAGATGCTGGGCTACGAGTTCGAGCACAGCTTCGACGCCACGTGGTCGGTGCAGCAGAGCATGCGCTACAGCGAACTCGATCGCTCGGAGACCAACGTGTTTCCGCGCGGCCTGCGCTCCGACGGCTACACGATGAACCGCAGCTTCTCGCCGCGCGATACGCACTGGAAGGGCTTGCTGCTCGACACGCGCGTGCAGGCGCGTTTCGACAGCGGGCCGCTGGCGCACACGCTGCTCGCGGGCGTGGACTACGCCAAGTCGCGCACCACCGACGAGTTTCCGTACGACCGGCCGCTCCTGGCGCCGATGAACCTGTTCGCACCGGTGTACACGCATCAGCCGCTCGCGCCGGCCGCCGATCCGTATGTCGACAGGGTGCCGTCCAAGCAGGTCGGCCTCTACCTGCAGGACCAGGTGAAGTGGGACCGCTGGGTTCTGACGGCCGGCGTGCGGCACGACAAGGCGGATGCCACGGGTACCCGCACCTTCGGCAGAACCGGCGAGAGCAGCGAGATCTACGACACCTCGGCCAGCGCCACCACCGGCCGCGTGGGTGTGGTGTACCTGTTCGAGTCCGGATGGGCGCCCTATGTGAATTACGCAACCTCCTTCTCGCCGGAGATCGGCAAGGACGTGAACGGCGACCTGCTCAAGCCCTCGAAGGGCCGGCAAGTCGAGGCCGGCGTGCGCTACCAGCCGGTGGGAAAGAACGCCAGCTACACGGCATCGGTGTTCGACATCGTGCGCAGCAACGTGACCACGGCGGCGCCGCAGGTGCCGGGGGAAGTCATCCAGACCGGTGAAGTGAAATCGCGCGGGCTCGAGCTCGAGGCGCGTGCCGACGTGACGGACAACATCAGCCTGATTGCCCAGTACACCTACCTCGACACCCGCATCACACGCAGCAACGACGGCGACCTGGGCCTGCCGCAGATGAGCACGCCAAAGCACAGCGCGTCCGTATGGGGCAAGTACTCGTTCCCGGTGGGCGGCTCGACGCGCGCGTTTGCCGCCCTTGGCGTGCGCTACCTCGGCAAGGCGCGCTCGGCCTGGGACACGGGCAATGCCAACATCACCAACCCGAGCTTCACGCTGGTCGATCTTGCGCTGGGCTTCGACAGGGGACCCTGGCGCTTCTCGGTCAACGTCAACAATCTCTTGAACAAGCAGTCGCTGATGGATTGCAACGGAAGCATCTGCTACCGCAGCGCGGAGCGCACGGCAAACGTGAGCGCGCTCTACCGCTTCTGATGGCGCTGGCGCGTGGCGCTGTTCGGCGCTCCCCGGGGCCACTTGTGTCGCGTATTGCGGCAGCGCTGTTCGGCGGCTACGCGCTGGCGGCGCTGACCAGCGTTGCCGCGCTGGCACTGCCCATGGGCACGGTGGAAGCGGTGCTCACAGGCATGCTGGCCAGCTTCGTGGTGTATGCGGTTGCGGCGATCTGGGTGTTTGCTGCAAAGAGCGCGGGCGGGGCATGGCTCGGCCTGGCGGTGGCCGCGGTGCCGCTGCTGGCGGCGGCATGCTGGGTGTGGTGGGCAGCGGCGGCATGACAGCCACGGCAAAGAGCCTGCGCCAGGCCATGGCCGGTCTTCACACCTGGACCGGCCTGTTGTTCGGCTGGCTTCTGTACGCGATGTTTCTCACCGGCGCGGTGAGCTATTTTCGCGAAGAGATCTCCCAGTGGATGCGGCCCGAAGTGCCGGCGCTCAGGCAAGCGCCGGACGCGGCCGCAAGCACTGCATCGGCCATTGCAGGCTTGCAGCGGCTTGCACCGGGCGCATCCCAATGGGTGATCGACCTGGCCGACGAACGCAGGAACTTCATTGCCGCATCGTGGCGCATCGGCGGCGGCCACGGCAGGGCCATGCTCGACCCCCTGACCGGCAAGGCCGTGCTTGCGCGCGAAACCACCGGCGGAGAGTTCTTCTATTACTTTCATTTTTCGCTGCACTACCTGCCGCGTGCCCCGGCGCGATGGCTCGTCGGCCTGGCCACGATGTTCATGCTCGTCGCGATCATCAGCGGCGTGATCACGCACAAGAAGATCTTCACGAACTTCTTCACTTTTCGTCCCGGCAAAGGCGCGCGCTCGTGGCTGGATGGGCACAACATGCTGTCGGTGTGGGTGCTGCCCTTTCACCTGCTGATTACCTACACCGGCCTGATCACGCTGATGACGCTGTACATGCCGTGGGGCATCGACAGCGCGCCGGGCGCGGCACAGGTGCGCCAATCGCTGAGGGCCGAAATGACGGCGCTCATGCCGCCGGGCGCGCCGAGCGGCAGGGCCGCACCGTTGGCCGATGTGGGCGCGATGGTGAACGAGGCCGAGCGGCGCTGGGGAAGCGGCGGCGTGTCGCGGCTGATCGTCGACCACCCGGGCGATGCCGCATCGCGCGTGCGGGTGGTGCGCAGCGACGCGACGCGTGTGTCCGTCAGCCCGCGTTACCTGGCGTTCGATGGCGCAGAGGGCGCATTGCTGGAGCGCAAGGACCATTCGGAACCCGCCGCTGAAACGCGCGGCGTGCTGTATGGCCTGCACTTGGGGCGCTTTGCCGGCGTCGTGCTGCGCTGGATGTACTTTCTGGCAAGCTTGGCTGGCGCCGGCATGGTTGCGACGGGGCTCGTGCTGTGGGCCGTCAAGCGGCGCGCCCGCCGCCGCCACCTCGATGCCGGGCAGCCGCCGGTCGGACTGCGGCTCGTGGAGCGGCTCAACATTGCTGCCATTGCGGGGCTGCCGGTGGCAATGGCGGCGTTCTTCTGGGGCAACCGCCTGCTGCCGGCCGGGATCGCTGGCCGCCCGGATTGGGAGATTCACTTGTTCTTCGCCGCGTGGCTGCTGATGCTGTTTCACGCAAGCGTGAGGCCCGCGCGGCGCGCATGGACAGAGCAATTCGGGGCCGCTGCCGTGCTGTGCGCCACGCTGCCGCTGTGGAACCTGCTTGCCGGCAAGCGCCACCTGCTCGCTGCCATTCGCGAGGCGGATTGGGTGTTTGCCGGCTTCGAGCTTGCGCTGCTTGCGGCAGCCGCGATGTTTGCCGCCATTTCGATGAAGACCGCCCGCGTTGGCCAGGAGCTGGAAGCCAAGCCACGCGTTACATCAGGCGGAATCCTCGGGTGAATTGCATCGAGGTCTTCGCGGAAGACTTGGGCGCAGTCCCCATCTTCGCGATTTCGGCAAGGCCGTCTTCAGTGATGCGGAGCACCGTGGCCACGCGCGACGAAGCGTAGCGCCCGGCTGGGTTGAGCGGCCCGATATCCGCCTCGATCAACCCGGTGGCCACAAGCACCGAGACATGCCGGAGCTCCTCCGGAATCACAACCCGGACCGGGAGCTGCACATGCTGCAGCCGCATCAAGAACAAAAGCGCCATGCGATTTCTCCGGTTGCCCGTCCGATCTGGATACGAGTCGGTCAAAAGAATCACAAGTTAGCGGTCGGATTTTCCAAGTGCCATTGCCGCAATGCCGTGTCGCGATGTAGGCCTTAAGCTCTACAATTTGCTTGGGAGTAACCTGGCCGCGTCGCTACCCGAGGAGAAGTTATGCCGATGAATTTCCTTCGCCGCATTGAGGACGCCTCATTCCCCTTGGCCATCCATGAAGAGGCCGACATTCAGTGCGCAGCCGTGCTGGCTGCTGCCGAGCTTATTGAGGCCAACCTCCCTGAACCTGACGACGTTTCAGGCCGTCGGGGAGTGATCTTGCGCATCACGCCCCGTGGGCGGGCGGAGCTCAGCCGGGCGCGAGAGGCACAACGCTGAAGCGCTGTTCACTTGGGTGCAGCCGGGCGTCCGTTCTGCTGCGCCGGCGCACCGGTAGCAGGAAGATTGCCTGGCCCCTCCGATGGGTCTTTGAGGCCGTAGAAGAAGAGCACGCCCACAACAACGACCGCAACAACGGCCAGCAGGGTCCACATCAATCGGCGACCGATGTCGCCCTGTTTGTGATGTTGCTTGGTTGTCATGACGCAGAGATTGACGCCCGCGAAAGCGCAATGCCATGCCGCTTTGACGTGTCTTCTTGAAGGTGGCTCTCCTACGTGGGCGCCTTAGCTTGCTCCCAAGACCTCAACGCAGGCCGATGGCCGCTGCCCTGACGGGCTCGGCCGGCCAGCCGCCGCCCAGCGCCTTGAATGCGCTGACCGCCGCGCGCGCCGATTCCGTTTGCGCCTGCGCTCTTGCATCGGCCACGCGCAGCATGCTCTCGTCGGCCTGCAGCACTTCGATCAGGCTGACGACGCCTCGCTTATAAGCCGCGAACGACGCGCCCCGCGCCCGGCCGAGCGATGCCTCTCCCTGCGCGAGCACGGCAGCCTGTTCCTCGCGCTTGACCAGCGTGGAGAACGCGTTCTCCACGTCTTCGGTCGCACGCAGTGCGGCAAGCCGATAGGCCGCGAGCAACTCTGCGTCCTGCCCCTTGGCGAGTTCGATCTGCGCATCGATACGCCCGAAGTCGAACAGCCGCCAGCGCAGGCCGAGCAGGGCCGCGGCCTGGCTCGCGCCTCCGCTGAACAGGTTGCCGCTGGCCACCGAAGTGGCGCTGCCGATCGTTCCCCCCAGCGACAGCTTCGGGTAGTACTCGGCCATGGCCACGCCGATGCGGGCATTCGATGCCGCAAGGCGCCGCTCGGCGGCAATCAGGTCGGGCCGGCGCCGCAGCAATTCAGCGGGCGATCCGGCGGCGCCGATGCGCGGCGCGACGGGAATGGCCGCTGCCGCCGCGAGTTCGGCGCGGTGCGTGCCCGGCGCCGCGCCCAGCATCACGTCGAGCGCATTCATGGCCGCGGCCTCGCCGGCCTCGAGCGCGGGCACCGATGCACGAACCTGTGCCAGCGCGCCTTCGGCCTGGCGCAACTGCAGCTCTGCGGCCAGGCCCTTGCCGTAGCGCAGATCGATTTTCGAGACCAGCTCCTGCTGTGTTGCGACTTGCCGGCGTGCAATGTCCAGGCGGGCTTGCAGGCCGCGCAGGGTGATGTAGATGTCGGCGGTCTGCGCCGCCACGGCCAGTCGCGTGGCGGCTGCGCCGGCCTCCGATGCCTGGTAGTCGGCCAGCGCGGCCTCGCGTCCCCGGCGCAGGCCGCCGAAGACGTCCAGCTCCCAGCTTGCACCCAGGTTCGCTTCGTAGGCGCTGCCGTAGCGATCGAAGCCCGGCTGCGCGTTCAGCACCTGGCCAAGCGGCGTTTCCACCGACTGGTAGGCCCTGGCGGCCTGCGCCCCGAGATTGCCCGAAGGCAGCAGGGCCGCATTCGCAGCGCCAAGCCCGGCCCGGGCCTGCGCCATGCGGGCGGATGCCTGCGCAAGATCGAGATTCTGTTTGAGCGCTTGTTCGACGTGGAGGGCCAGTTGCTCATCGCCGAAGCCGGTCCACCAAGTCACCAGCTCGGCGTTGGCGGTGGCCGATCGCTGGTCGAGGGCGGCCTCGCCGATGAACCGGTCGGGCAGGCTCACGGCAGGTCGGGCGTAGTCAGGCCCCACGGCGCAGCCTGCGAGAAGGCTGAACAAGAGGGGCAGGGCAAGGGTGCGGTGGGGCATGGCTTTGTTCCGTGAAGAGCGGCAGGAAGAACGGAAAGAAGGTCGTGAGTTGAGTGTGATTTAAGTGTGACTATAATTCAATTTGGTCACTTGTTGTCGATTGTTTGCCTGGGCGGTAAGCTCTGGGCATGAACAACGCAACTTCTTCCCCGCCGGCCACGCGGGGGCCGGCCGATCACGACGTGCGCGCGCAGATCGTCGTCGCGGCCACAGAGCATTTCAGCCAGTACGGGTACGAGAAGACCACGGTTTCAGACCTTGCCAAGGCCATCGGCTTCTCCAAGGCCTACATCTACAAGTTCTTCGAATCCAAGCAGGCAATCGGCGAAATGATCTGCGCAAACTGCCTGCGCGAGATCCAGGTGGACATCCGCGCAGCGGTCGACGCGGCCGAAAGCCCGCCCGAGAAGCTGCGCCGCATGTTCAAGGCCATTGTGGATTCGGGCCTTCGGCTGTTCTTCCAGGAGCGCAAGCTCTACGAGATCGCCATCTCGGCGGCCAGCGAGCGCTGGCCGTCGGCCATTGCGCACGAGGAGTGCATACGCCAGATGCTGCTCGAGTTGCTGAAGCAGGGGCGAGAGTCCGGCGACTTCGAGCGCAAGACGCCGATCGACGAAACCGCGGCGGCCATTTACCTGGTCGTCTATCCCTACGTCAACCCGCTGATCCTGCGGCTCAGCTCCGATCACACGGACCGGGCGCCGGCCCAGTTGTCGGGGCTGGTGCTTCGCAGCCTTTCGCCATAAACGATTAATTTCGTTGTGACCATTGACTAAAATGGTCACTATTATCAGAATCGGGGCCCTGATCGATTCGTCAATGGGCCCCTCATGCACACGCGCCGCCTCCTTACATACGCACTTGTCTGTGCCTTGCCGTTCGCGCTGGTCGCCTGCGGCGACAAGACGCCGCCCGATCCGCGCACCCAGACGCCGCTGGTGCGCGCCGCCACGGTCCAGGCAGCCGCGTCGGCATCGCGATCGTTCACCGGCACCGTAGCCGCGCGGGTTCAAAGCGACCTGGGCTTCCGCGTCGCCGGAAAGGTGCTGGAGCGCTTTGTCGATGCAGGCCAGACGGTCAAGCGCGGGCAGTTGCTCATGCGCATCGACCCCGTCGACCTGAAGTTGGCGGCGCGTGCGCAGCAGGAGGCCGTGAGCGCCGCGCGGGCGCGGGCAAAGCAGGCCGGCGACGAAGAAGCGCGCTTTCGCGATCTGCGCGGCACCGGTGCTATTTCGGTCTCGGCATACGACCAGGCGAAGGCGGCGGCGGATGCCGCCCAGGCCCAGCTCGGTGCGGCGGAAGCGCAGGCCGAGGTTGCGCGCAATTCGAACCGTTATTCGGAACTCACCGCCGATGCCGACGGAACCGTGCTCGAGACGCTGGCCGAGCCTGGCCAGGTTGTCAACGCGGGGCAGCCGGTGGTGCGCATGGCGCAGGCCGGGCGCAGGGAGGCCGTGGTGCAGTTGCCTGAAACGCTGCGCCCGGCCGTCGGCTCGGGCGGGCAGGCCACGCTGTTCGGCAAGGAAAGCGTGGCCGTGCCCGTCAAGCTCAGGCAGCTCTCCGATGCGGCAGACAAGCTCACGCGCACCTTCGAGGCGCGCTATGTGCTCGAAGGCGCACTCGCCAACGCGCCGCTGGGTGCGACGGTCACAGTCGACATCGCCGACGGCAAGCCGGCACGGGCCGGTGGCGTCCAGGTGCCCATCAGCGCCTTGTTCGATACAGGCAAGGCGACGGGCGTCTGGGTCATCGGCGGCGATCCGGCGGCCGTGCGCTGGCAGCCAGTGGCCGTCGAGCGCCTCGATGGCGAGCGTGCCCTGGTGGCCGGCCAACTCAAGCAGGGGGACCAGGTGGTTGCGCTCGGCGCGCACCTGCTGCGCGAGGGAGAGACGGTGCGCGTTGCTGCCGTCGCGGCCGTACCCGCGGCAGGCGGAGCCCGCCCATGAGTGAAAGCCGTTTCAACCTTTCGGCGCTCGCCGTCCGCGAGCGATCGATCACGCTGTTCCTCATCTGCCTGATCTCGCTGGCGGGGCTGGTGGCGTTCTTCAAGCTGGGCCGCGCCGAAGTTCCCGCCTTCACCGTCAAGGTGATGACCATCATCACGGCCTGGCCCGGCGCCACGGCGCAGGAGATGCAGGACCAGGTTGCCGAGAAGCTCGAAAAGCGCCTGCAGGAGCTGCGCTACTACGACCGTGCCGAAACCTACACGCGGCCCGGCCTGGCGTTCACGACCCTGACACTGCTCGACAGCACACCGCCGGCGCAGGTTCAGGAACAGTTCTACCAGGCGCGCAAGAAGGTCGGCGACGAAGCGGGCAACCTGCCGGCTGGCGTGATCGGTCCGATGATCAACGACGAGTATGCGGACGTCACCTTTGCCCTGTTCGCGCTCAAGGCCAAGGGAGAACCGCAGCGCGTGCTGGTGCGCGACGCCGAGACGCTGCGCCAGCGGCTGCTGCATGTTGCGGGCGTGAAGAAGGTCAACATCGCCGGCGAGCAGTCGGAGCGCATCTACGTCGAGTTTGCGCACGACCGGCTGGCCACACTGGGCATCGGGCCGCAGGAGGTGTTTGCCGCGCTCAACAGCCAGAACGCGCTGAGCCCGGCCGGGTCTGTTGAAACCCGGGGCCCGCAGGTTTTCATTCGGCTGGACGGCGCATTCGACACCCTGCAGAAGATCCGCGACACGCCGCTGGTTGCGCAAGGCCGCACCCTGAAGCTCTCGGACGTAGCCACGGTAAAGCGCGGCTACGAAGACCCGGCCACCTTCATGATCCGCAACGGCGGAGAGCCTGCCCTGCTGATCGGCGTGGTCATGCGGGAAGGCTGGAACGGGCTCGACCTGGGCAAGGCGCTGGACGTGGAAGCCCGCGCGATCAACGCCGAGCTGCCCCTGGGCCTCAGCCTCACCAAGGTCACGGACCAGTCGGTGAACATCAGCGCGTCGGTCGACGAGTTCATGGTCAAGTTCTTTGCGGCCCTGCTGGTCGTCATGCTGGTGAGCTTTCTGAGCATGGGCTGGCGCGCGGGCCTTGTGGTGGCCGCCGCGGTGCCGCTGACGCTGGCCGTGGTCTTCGTGGTGATGGCTGCGACCGGCAAGAACTTCGACCGCATCACGCTCGGCTCTTTGATCCTCGCGCTGGGCCTGCTGGTGGACGACGCGATCATCGCCATCGAGATGATGGTGGTGAAGATCGAGGAGGGCTACAGCCATGTGGCCGCTTCGGCCTACGCCTGGAGCCACACGGCGGCGCCGATGCTCTCGGGCACGCTGGTTACCGCGGTGGGCTTCATGCCCAACGGCTTCGCGCCTTCCACCGCGGGCGAATACACCAGCAACATGTTCTGGATCGTCGGCATCGCGCTGATCGCATCGTGGGTGGTTGCCGTGGTGTTCACGCCCTACCTGGGCGTCAAGCTGCTGCCCAACTTCAAGAAGATCGAAGGTGGCCATGCCGCCATCTACGACACGCCGCGCTACAACCGGCTGCGCCGCGTGCTGGCGCGCGTCATTGCGCGCAAGTGGCTGGTGGCGGGTGCGGTGGTCGGCCTCTTCGTGGTGTCGATCCTCGGCATGGGCGTGGTGAAGAAGCAGTTCTTTCCGATCTCCGATCGCCCCGAGGTGCTGGTCGAAGTGCAGATGCCCTACGGCAGCTCGATCACACAGACCAGCAATGCCACGGCCAAGATCGAGACCTGGCTCTCCACGCAGCCCGAGGCGCAGATCGTCACCTCGTACATCGGGCAGGGCGCGCCGCGCTTCTACTTCGCGATGGGGCCCGAGCTGCCCGACCCGTCGTTCGCCAAGGCCGTGGTTCGCACGGGCAGCCAGGAGGAGCGCGAAGCCCTGAAGCACCGCTTGCGCCAGGCCATTGCCGATGGCCTCGCGTCCGAGGCGCGGGTGCGCGTGACGCAACTGGTGTTCGGACCGTACTCGCCGTTTCCCGTGGCCTACCGTGTGAGCGGACCCGACGCGAACGAGCTGCGCAAGATTGCGGCCGAGGTGCGGCAGGTGATGGCGGCCAGCCCGATGATGCGCACCGTCAACACCGACTGGGGCACCCGCACGCCCACGCTGCACTTCACCCTGAACCAGCACCGGCTCCAGGCCGTGGGGCTGAACTCCAGCGCAGTGGCGCAGCAACTGCAGTTTTTATTGAGCGGCGTACCGGTAACGACCGTGCGCGAGGACATCCGCACCGTGCAGGTGGTGGCGCGTTCGGCCGGCACCACCCGGCTCGATCCCGCAAGGCTCGCGGACTTCACGCTCGCCGGTGCCGGCGGCCAACGCATTCCGCTGTCGCAGGTCGGCGAGGTCGAGGTGCGCATGGAAGAGCCGGTCATGCGGCGACGCGACCGCATGCCCACGATCACCGTGCAGGGCGACATTGCCGAGGGGCTGCAGCCGCCCGACGTATCGACCGCGATCACCGCCCAGCTGCAGCCGCTGATGCAGAAGCTGCCCGCGGGCTACCGCATCGTGCAGGCCGGCTCCATCGAGGAATCGGAGAAGGCGACGCAGGCGATGCTGCCGCTGTTTCCGATCATGCTGGCGATCACGCTGCTCATCATCATCTTTCAGGTGCGCTCGATCTCCGCGATGGTCATGGTGTTTCTCACGAGCCCGCTGGGGCTGATCGGCGTGGTGCCCACCTTGCTGCTGTTTCAGCAGCCCTTCGGCATCAACGCGCTCGTGGGGCTCATCGCGCTCTCGGGCATCTTGATGCGCAACACGCTGATCCTGCTCGGGCAGATCCACCTCAACCAGGAGGAGGGGCTCGATCCATTCCGCGCGGTCGTCGAAGCGACCGTGCAGCGCGCCCGGCCTGTGATCCTCACGGCGCTCGCGGCCATCCTCGCGTTCATTCCGCTGACGCATTCGGTCTTCTGGGGCGCGTTGGCGTACACGCTGATCGGCGGCACCTTCGCCGGAACCATCCTGACGCTGGTGTTCCTGCCGGCGATGTATTCGATCTGGTTCCGGATCAAGCCGGGCGACGCCGACCAGCCCGCGCACCGCACAGATGCGCCTCTCGGATCTTCCTGAGCCGTTGCTCCTCTGCGCGAACGAAGGAGAACACCGTGGACAGTCTGGATCTCCTGCGCACCTTCAGCGAGGTTGCCTCTTCCGGAAGCTTCTCCCGCACCGCCAGGCATCTGGCGCTGTCGAGGGGCACCGTCAGCAAATACATCGCAACCCTGGAGCGCCGCTTCGGCGTTCGGCTGCTCAACCGGACCAGCCGTGCCGTGAGCCTGACGGATGCAGGCCTGTTGCTGCTCGACAGGAGCCGGCCGATACTGGAACTGGCCGACGCCACGCGTGACGAACTGCAGGGCCGTGCGCGGGTGCCGAGTGGGCGGCTGCGCATTTCGGCGCCGCACGGCATGGACCTGACGGAACTGCCGGCATTGATCAACGAGTTTCTCGGCCACTACCCCGAGGTGAGCATCAGCCTCGTGCTCTCGAACCGCCAGGTCGATCTGACGGAGGAGGGCGTCGACATCGCGCTGCGCTTCGGCCCTTCGGCCAACGAGAACCTGATCGTTCGAAAGCTGCTGCCCATGGAGCTCAGCGTGTGCGCGGCGCCCATGTACTGGCGCAAGCACGGCATACCAGCCCATCCCACGGAGCTTGCGCATCACCTTGCGCTGGTCAGCACGCAGTTGAGCCCGACGGCGAAGTGGCGCTTCAAGGCCGGCGGCCAGCCTCTCGAGGTCGAGGTTCGCGGCAGGCTGGACGCAACGGAGGCCGGCCCGCTGATCCAGGCGGCGCTGCTCGGTGCGGGCGTGGTCTATCTGCCCTCGGTGATGCTCAGGCCGTACGTGGAGAGCGGGAGGCTGGTGCCCGCGCTGTCCGAGTTCGTTCGAAGCGACATGTGGCTGTCGGCCGTTTATCTGCAGCGCCGGCACAGCACGGCGGTGCAGCGTGTGTTTCTGGATTTTCTGGCGAGCCGGCTCGGGTCTGCGGGATTGCGCATGGGGATGGATTCAAAATGACAACCTGCCCCAACACCGCAGCGAACCAGAGACCGCCGACACATGATCACCCTTCACCACTGCGTCAGCGCACGCTCGTTCCGGCCTTTGTGGACGCTTGAAGAGATCGGGCTCTCCTACGAGCTCAAGATGCTGCCGTTTCCGCCGCGCGTGCTGTCGCGGCCGTATCTCGAGGTCAACCCGCTCGGCACGGTGCCGATGCTGTCCGACGGCGCCATGCGAATGACCGAGTCGGCCGCCATCTGCCAGTACCTGGCCGCGCGGTTCTCGGCGGGCCAACTGGATGTAGGTAGCGACGAACCGGACTTCGGGCCGTACCTCAACTACCTTCATTTCGGCGAGGCGACCTTGACCTTTCCGCAGACGCTCGTGCTGCGGTATGCGCACTTCGAGCCGCCGGAGCGAAAGCAGCCGCAGGTGGCCGACGACTATGCCAAGTGGTTCCTGGCGCGCCTGCGAACGCTGGAGCCGCTGCTCGCCGCGCGGGAGTACCTTTGCGCGGGCCGCTTTACCGCGGCGGATGTGTCGGTCGGCTATGCGTTGCTGCTGGCCGAGCACCTGGGCCTGGCAGAGCGCTTCACGCCCGCGGTGGCGGCTTACTGGGAGCGGCTGCAGGCGCGGCCGGGCTTCAGGGCCGCGATGACTGCGCAAGCAAGTGCCGCCAAGGCGCAGGGCGTCTCCCTGACGCCCGCACCCGACATCAGGACCGATCGTCCCTGATAGGCAGCCGGCACGCCGCCGGTGCCTGGGCGTTGCTGCTCAGATGAACGGCACGCCGCCCGTCACCGGAATGGTCGCGCCCGAGATGTAGCTTGCCTGGTCGCTGGCGAGCAGCACGTATACCGCCTGCAACTCGGCCGGCTGGCCCGGCCGCTTCATCGGCGTCTGCTTGCCGAACTCCTTCACCTTATCGGGCGGCATGGTCGAGGAAATGAGCGGTGTCCAGAACGGGCCCGGGGCCACGCAGTTCACCCGGATGCCTTTCTCGGCGAGAAGTTGCGCCATGCCGCCCGACATGTTCTGGATCGCGCCCTTGGTTGAGGCATAGGCGACCAGCGTGGCGTTGGGCTTGTCGGCGTTGATCGACGTGGTGCTGATGATCGAGGCGCCCGGCTTCATTCGCGCCGCCGCGGCGCGGCACAGGAAGAAGTTGGCGTAGACGTTGGTCCGGAAGGTGCGGTCGAACTCCTCGGGCGAGATCTCGTCGAGCGACTTGTGGCTCATCTGGAAGGCCGCGTTGTTGACGAGCACGTCGAGCCGGCCGAAGGTATCGAACGCGCGGTCCACGAGGCTGCGGCAATGCGCCTCTTCGCAGATGTCGCCGGGCACCGCAACGCAGCGGCGGCCCGCGCGCTCGATCCATTGGCGGGTGACCTGGGCGTCTTCTTCTTCCTCGGCAAGGTAGGAGATGAGCACGTCGGCGCCTTCGCGTGCAAAGGCAATGGCCACCGCGCGGCCGATGCCGCTGTCGCCGCCGGTGATGAGTGCGGCCTTGTCCTGGAGCTTGCCGCTGCCGACGTACGACTGTTCGCCGAAATCGGGCTGCGGCGACATCTTCGATTCGAGCCCGGGCGGTTGCTGGGCGGGCGTGGAAAAGGGCGGCTGCGGGCCGGCCTGGCGAGGGTCTTCTGTCATGGCGTTGCTGGAGAGTTGGTTTTGACGAAAGGGCGGAACTCTGCCCGGCAGCTCAGGCGCCGGCATCGTTCTCGCGCGGCGTGTCTCGGGCGGCGCGGCGCTTCAGCGTGTCTTCGCTGTCCGCGGCCGGGGCGGCCGCATCGCGCTCGGCAGCTTTCTGCATTCCGCGCTTCAGGTTCTGCGCGTCGCCGGTGCCGATAGCCGGTTCTTCGCCATTCACTGCGTCGGGCGCCTGCACACGCTGGCCGCCGGATGCGGGGTTGGGGGCGGGGGATTTCTTCATCATGTGCCTGAGCGGTTGGTTGGGTGAACCGCTCAAGCTTCGGCTTCTGGGCCGCGACGTGCGCGCGAGGCTTGCGCATCCGCACGTCGGACAAGACCCACGGCACTCATCCGCGGATTCCATCCAGGCCGGGCGGACTCAACCGTTCATGACGCGCGCAAAGATGGCCTGGTGCAGCCAGCGCGGCGTCGCCCACACCATCGCCACCGCAGCCTTGTTGTTGAAGCCCGGAACGACGCTCATCCGCCCGGCGTGCAGCGCATGAATGCCGGCGCGCACCACCGGCGCCGGTTTCATCATCAGCAGCTTGAGTCCCCACGTGATCTTCTGCTTGGCGGCCTGCGCAAAGCCGGTGTCGGACATGCCGGGGCACAGCGAGGTCACAGTCACGCCGTCGCGCTTGAACTCGCGGTGCAACGCATCGCCAAGGCGCAGCACATAAGCCTTGGCAGCCCCGTAGACCGCCATGTTTTCCACGCCGAAGTAAGCCAGCATGCTGGCGACGAGCAGTATCTTTCCGTGGCCGCGTTCACGCATGTCTTCGCCGAAGAGCCGCGTCATGACCGTCAGGCTTGCAATGTCGAGCTGCAACATGTCCAGGGCGCTTTGCATCGGCGTGTCGAGCAAGGGGCCTTGCAAGCCGTGGCCTGCGTTGTTGATCAGGATTTCAACCGCGATGGCGCGCTCGCGAAGGCTGGCGTGCAACCCGTGCACGGCGGCCATGTCCGACAGATCGGCCTGCTCCGCGATGACCTTGACCTTGTATTGCTGTTGCAGCGCTGCAGCCAAGGCTTGCAGCCGATCGAGCCGGCGTGCGACCAGAATGAGCGGGTGGCCCTTGGCCGCGTATTGCCTGGCGAATTCTTCGCCAAAACCACTGGAGGCTCCAGTGATGAGAACCCAGGAGTCGACGTTGGTAGCCATGATGTTTGCCTTTGTTGAAGTGAGAGTGAAGCTGGAGGTGGCCGGCACCCTCGCTTTCAGGCAAGATTGGAGACCACTGGTCTGTAATTTAGCAGACCGATGGTCTTTTAGCAAATGAAGTGTGATCACCGCATGAATTCGCCCAGCTCATACGTACGCGCCCGATCCGCCGAGCAGAAGGAAGAGCGGCGCCGCCACCTGCTGGCGACCGCTCGGGAAATGCTGAGCCAGAACCCGGCTGCCCTCGAGTTGGGAATCAACGAACTGGCGCGCCAGGCCGAGATGACCAAGTCGAACGTGTACCGGTATTTCGAGAGCAGCGAGGCCGTGCTGATGGACCTGCTCGTCGAAGAATTTGCAGCCTGGCATGCCGAACTGAGCACGGCGCTGGCGCGTGGTGGCAAGGCGGGCGCCAGTTTTGAACACATTGCCCGCGTCTTCGCCTCGACGGTTTCTGCCCAGCCCCTGCTTTGCCGGCTGACCAGCATCCTGCCGTCCATCCTCGAGCGCAAGGTGTCGTTCGAGCGCATGGTCGAATTCAAAGGCAACCTGCTGGCCGTTAGGCAGGGCGCAGCGCAGGCCTTTCACGCCCGCGTGCCCGGCATGCCGGTGCAAGCCTTCGAACAGGTGATGAAGCACACGGTGCCCCTCATCATCGGGCTCTGGCCGCTCAGCAATCCGGCGGAAATGGCTGCGCAGGTGGTCGAGTTGCCCGAGTTGGCGGGTTTGCGATACGACTTCGAGCAGGACCTTGCGCATGCCCTGCTGACGTTGATGCGGGGGATGGCGCCTGCGGATTGAAGCTGGCGTGAGAAACTATCGCCTGGATGCAGCCGATGTCCACGCCGATGGTGGCAGGACCGGCGCCTTGCTCGGCAATGTTTACCGATGGTAGAGCCAAGTTGTTGAATCTAAAAGAGAAAATCGTCTCCGTTGCGCCGATGATGGACTGGACCGACCGCCACTGTCGGTACTTCCATCGCCTGATGTCGCGCCACGCGCTGCTCTACACCGAAATGGTGACCACGGGCGCGCTGGTGCATGGCGACGTGCCACGTCACCTTCGCTTCAACGCCGAAGAGCACCCGGTGGCCTTGCAGCTGGGCGGCAGCGAGCCGGCCGATCTGGCGCATTGCGCGAAGCTGGGCGAAGAGTGGGGCTACGACGAGATCAACCTCAACTGCGGCTGCCCCAGCGAGCGCGTGCAGCGCGGAGCTTTCGGCGCCTGCCTGATGGCCGAGCCAGCACTGGTGGCCGACTGCGTGAAGGCGATGGTCGACGTGGTGAGCGTGCCGGTCACGGTCAAGCACCGCATCGGCATCGACAAGATCGAGAGCTACGAATTCGTGCGCGATTTTGTCGGCGCGGTGAGCGAGGCCGGCTGCGGCACGTTCATCGTTCATGCGCGCAATGCGTGGCTGAAGGGGCTGAGCCCGAAGCAGAACCGCGAAATTCCGCCGCTGCGCTATGAGCTGGTGCACCGGCTCAAGCATGACTTTCCGGCGTTGAGCTTTTCGATCAACGGGGGTATTTCGGTCAATGCCCAGGTGCATGAGCACTTGCGGCTGCTCGACGGGGTGATGGTGGGGCGTGAGGCTTATCACAACCCCTGGTGGCTGGCCGAATGGGACGCCGAGTTCTTCGGCGCCGGGCCGCAGCCGCTGACGCGTGAAGAGGTGGAGTCGCTCATGTGCGACTACATGGTTCGCGAGGCGGCGGAACACGGCACGCAGTGGTCGTCGATTGCCCGGCATATGCTGGGTTTGCGCAACGGGCTGCCCGGTGCGCGCCGCTGGCGTCAGGTCTGGAGCGACCACAGGCTCAAGACGCGCTCGCCGCGCGAGGTGATGGCGCTGGCGCATGAGCCCGTGGCGCAGGTTGCCTAGCTGAAGCGTGCCTTGAGTGAAGCGGGCACTGCCGCGCGGGGCCGCTTGCGGCAAGGGATTCGCCCCTCAGCAACGGTGAGTGTTCCAAAATGATAATGATTGCCTGAGGACTGAAACTTTTCAACTTTTCTGCTAAAGAATCAAGAAACGCTAATAAATAAAGGGGTTTCGATTCATGAATGAAGCGGGGAGCAAAGAAGAAGTCAGCGCACTGGGCCGGGGTCTGGCCCTGCTCAAGGTCATCGGGATGTCGGCGGCGCCGATGAGCAATCGGGAACTGGCCGACACCACGGGCCTTCCCAAGGCGACGGTGTCGCGCCTTACGGCCACGTTGGTGAATGCGGGGTATCTGCGGCAGTCGCAAGACAGCGAGCGCTTCAGCCTGGGCCCGGCGCTGCTCGACATGAGCAGCCGCTACCTTCGTCATTTCGACCTGCGCACGGTGGCCAGGCCGCACCTGGCGGAGTTGTCCGAATTTGCGGGCGCCAGCGTCCATGTGGCGGTGCGCGACGAACTCGACATGCTCGTCATCGATTCGCTGCGCCCGCGCTCGGCGCTCATCAGTTCGCGGCTGGACGTCGGCACCCGCATGAGCATCGTCACCTCGGCCGCGGGCCGTGCTTCCCTTGCGGCGCTGCCCGAGGCCGAGCGGGCGGCGGTGCTCGAGAAGATCCAGCAGGAAAGCGGCGAAAGCTGGGCCTCCATCGAACCCCGCCTGATGGCCGGGCTCGACGAATACGCCCGCCTGGGCTACTGCAGCTCGTTCGGCGAATGGCATCCGCACATTCATGCGCTTGGCTTTGCGCTGCAAGGACCGCACGGTGAACGCTATGGCGTGAGCTGCGGCGGCCCGGCCTACCTATTGCCAAAAGACATGATGCTCTCGCGCGTTGCGCCGCGCCTGCTCGAGGTCGCCAGCCGCATCTCGGCCGAAACCGGCGTCATCGGCCCGGACTGATCGGCCCGCGGCGCCTGGGCGGGCCTAGACCGCCGCTTCCAGGCCGTTCTTGAAGTGCTCGCGCATGCGCGCCATGGCCGCCGTGGCGTCGCGTGCCTCGATGGCCGCCATCATCGAACGGTGCTCCGCCAGCGATTCGGCGATGCGGCCTTCCTTGAGCAGCGAGTTGTGGCGGTTGAGCTTCATCACCTTGCGCAGGTCGGCCACCATCTGGTCGCGCCACTTGTTGTTGGCAATGGCCAGCAGGCGCATGTGAAAGCGCTCGTTCAGCGCAAAGAAGTGCTCGCGGTTTTCCTTGCCTGGCGCGCCTGCGGCCTCCAGCTCGGCGTGCAGCGCCTTCAGCTCGGCACGCTGTGCATCGGTGGCACGCTCGGCCACCACGCCGGCCGCGTCGCTTTCCAGCAGCGAGAGCAGGTGGTACACATCCGCCAGGTCTTGCTCCGACACCTCGGTGACGTAGGCGCCGCGCCGCACCTTCATGGTGACCAGGCCTTCGGCCGCCAGCACCTTCAGGGCTTCGCGCAGCGGGGTGCGGCTGATGCCGTATTCCTCGGCCAGCTTGAGTTCGTCGATCCAGCTGCCGGGTTCGAGCTCGCGGCGGAAGATCCGCTGCCGCAGCAGCTCGGCCACCTCTTCATAGAGGGCGCGCGGGGTAAGGGTGACGGCGGACATGGGCCGGACTGTACCGCAAAAACGTGTTTGAATTAATAATTATGGATCGGTTAGACTCGCTGCGGCTTGCAAATCCCTTGCAGGCGAATTTGCGACTACCCTGCAAGACACTGCAAAACGGCCCCTCATGAGCAGCACACCCGAACCCACCTTCAAGCCTGCCAACCTCGACGACTGGGCCAAGGCCGCCGCCAAGTCGGCGCCGGGTGGCGACCTGAATGCGCTCAACTGGCTCACGCCCGACGGCATTGCGGTAAAGCCGCTCTATACCGCCGCCGACCTGCAGGGCCTGAAGTACACCGACACGCTCCCGGGCTTCGAACCCTACCTGCGCGGCCCGCAGGCCACCATGTACGCGGTGCGCCCATGGACCATTCGCCAGTACGCGGGCTTTTCGACGGCCGAAGAGTCGAACGCCTTCTACCGGAAGGCGTTGGCGGCGGGCGGGCAGGGCGTGAGCGTGGCTTTCGACCTGGCCACACACCGCGGCTACGACAGCGACCATCCGCGCGTGACCGGCGACGTGGGCAAAGCCGGCGTGGCCATCGATTCGGTCGAGGACATGAAGATCTTGTTCGACCAGATCCCGCTGGACAAGGTGAGTGTGTCGATGACGATGAACGGCGCCGTACTGCCGGTGCTCGCGGGCTACGTGGTTGCGGCCGAAGAGCAGGGCGTGGCGCAAGACCAGCTGAGCGGAACCATCCAGAACGACATCCTCAAGGAGTTCATGGTCCGCAACACCTACATCTTTCCGCCCGCGCCGAGCATGCGGATCATCGGCGACATCATCGAGTACACGGCGCAGAAAATGCCCAAGTTCAACTCGATCTCGATCAGCGGCTATCACATGCAGGAGGCCGGCGCCAACCAGGCGCTGGAGCTTGCGTTTACGCTGGCCGACGGCAAGGAATACGTGAAGACGGCGCTGGCCAAGGGCCTGGACGTCGACGGCTTTGCCGGGCGCCTGAGCTTCTTCTGGGCCATTGGCATGAACTTCTACCTCGAAGTGGCCAAGATGCGCGCGGCGCGCCTCTTGTGGTGCCGCATCATGAAGGAGTTCAACCCCAAGAACCCCAAGAGCCTGATGCTGCGCACCCACTGCCAGACCTCGGGCTGGTCGCTCACCGAGCAGGACCCGTACAACAACGTGGTGCGCACCACCATCGAGGCCATGGCCGCGGTGTTCGGCGGCACGCAAAGCCTGCACACCAACGCGCTCGACGAAGCCATTGCGCTGCCCACGGAGTTCAGCGCGCGCATCGCACGCAACACGCAGCTCATCATCCAGGAAGAAACGCACATCACCAACGTGATCGACCCCTGGGCCGGCAGCTACATGATGGAGAAGCTCACGCAGGACATGGCCGATGCGGCGTGGGCCATCATCGAAGAGGTCGAGGCGATGGGCGGCATGACCAAGGCGGTGGACAGCGGCTGGGCCAAGCTCAAGATCGAGGCGGCCGCTGCAGAGAAGCAGGCGCGCATCGACTCGGGCAAGGACGTGATCGTGGGCGTCAACAAGTACAAGCTCAAGACCGAAGACGCAATCGACAGCCTCTCCATCGACAACGTGAAGGTGCGCGAGCAGCAGGTGGCCCGCCTGCAGAAGATCCGCTCTTCGCGCGACACCGCCAAGGTGCAGGCTGCGCTGGATGCGCTGACCGAGGCCGCCGAGAACGGCACCGGCAACCTGCTCGCACTCAGCATCGATGCGGTGCGCCTGCGCGCCACGGTGGGCGAGATTTCCGACGCGCTTGAAAAATCATTCGGCCGCCATCGGGCCGACACGCAAAAGGTGACCGGTGTGTACGCTGCTGCCTATGACTCCGCCGAGGGCTGGGAAGCCCTCAAGACCGAGATCAACGCCTTCGCCGAAGAGCAGGGGCGCCGTCCGCGCGTGATGATCTCCAAGCTGGGGCAGGACGGGCACGACCGCGGCGCCAAGGTGGTGGCCACGGCCTTTGCCGACCTGGGCTTCGACGTGGACATGGGGCCGCTCTTTCAAACGCCTGAAGAGTGCGCACGCCAGGCCATCGAAAACGACGTGCATGCCGTGGGCGTGAGCACCCTCGCGGCCGGCCACAAGACGCTTGTGCCGGCCATCATCAACGAGCTGAAGAAGCAGGGCGCGGACGACATCATCGTGTTCGTCGGCGGTGTGATTCCGCGGCAGGACTACGACTTTCTCTACGAGGCTGGCGTGAAGGGCATCTACGGCCCTGGCACGCCGATTCCCGCCAGCGCGAAAGACGTGCTGGAGCAGATTCGCGCAGCGGTCTCGGCCTGATCGGGACGCGAGACGTGGGCGATCTTTTGTCGCGGCTGTCGTTGCAGCCCGTTGATTCCAGCGATTTCGAAGCCATGCTGGCCTTGCGCGTCGATGCGATGCGCCCCAGCCTGGAGCGCGTCGGGCGCTTCGACCCCGCGCGTTCACGCGAACGGCTCCAGGCCGGTTTCGTCGTGCCCTACATGCATCACATCGTGCTCGATAGCGACCTGCGCATCGGCTTTGTCACGCTCAAGCCCGAAGACCCCGATGCGCTTCGGCTCGACCATCTGTACCTGCGCACGGGCTTTCAGGGCCTGGGCATCGGCGAGTGGGTGCTGCAATGGGCCAAGTCGCAGGCGCGCGAACAAGGAATGGACATCAAGCTCACCGCGCTGGTGCAAAGCGACGCCAACCGCTTCTATGTGCGGCATGGCTTTGTGCTCGAAGGCGAAGAGGGCGTCGACCTGCACTACCGCTGGCGCGTGGCCTCGGAGGATGCGTGCTGAAACAGGCCGGGGCACTCGAACGCGCCATTGCCGAGCCGGAGGGCATGGCACAGCGCCGCGCCATCGCCAAGGCCATTACGCTGCTCGAATCCACCCGCGCCGACCACCGCGCGCAAGCCGATGAACTGCTCACCGCATTGCTGCCGCGCACCGGCAATTCATTTCGCCTTGGCATCTCGGGCGTGCCGGGTGTCGGCAAGTCGACCTTCATCGAGACGCTCGGCCTGCTGCTGATCGGCAAGGGCCACCGCGTCGCGGTGCTCACCATCGATCCTTCATCCACCGTTTCGGGTGGCTCCATCCTCGGCGACAAGACGCGCATGGAGCGCCTCTCGGTGCATGAGCGCGCGTACATCCGGCCGAGCCCGTCGAGCGGTACGCTGGGCGGCGTGGCCGAGAAAACGCGCGAAGCCATGCTGGTGTGCGAAGCCGCGGGCTACGACATCGTCATTGTCGAAACCGTGGGCGTGGGCCAGAGCGAAACCGCCGTGGCTGGCATGACCGACATGTTCGTGCTGATGCAGCTGCCCAACGCGGGCGACGACCTGCAGGCCATCAAGAAGGGCGTGATGGAATTGGCCGACTTGGTTGTCATCAACAAGGCCGACATCGACAAGGACGCCGCCACGCGTGCCCAGGCGCAGATCACCTCGGCCCTGCGCCTGTTCGGCCACCAGGGCAATCCGGACCATGCGCATGCGGTGCATGACGCGCACAGCGGCGCCGAGGTTCGCTTCTGGCTGCCCAAGGTGCTGCAGCTCAGTGCGCTGGCGGGTACCGGGGTCGACGCCTTCTGGGACGCCGTCACGCAGTTCAGGCAACTGCAAACCGCAAACGGCAAGCTCGCCAAGCGGCGCGAAAAGCAGGCCACGGCGTGGATGTGGGAGCGCATCGACGCCGGGCTCAAGCAGGCATTCAGGCAGCACGCGCAGGTGCGCGAACTGCTGCCGCAACTCACCCGGCAAGTGGCAGAGGGCGCGCTTCCCGCATCGACCGCGGCGCGCCAGCTGCTTGCGGCAGCGGCCATCACCGCAAGGCCATGACAACACACGAAATTCAGGACCACAGCTTCGGAAGCACACCATGCAAGAACTGATCGAACAACTCGAAAAGCGCCGCGCCCAGGCGCGCCTTGGCGGCGGACAGAAGCGCATCGATGCGCAGCACGCCAAGGGCAAGCTCACCGCGCGCGAACGCATCGAGCTGCTGCTGGACGACAACACCTTTGAAGAGTGGGACATGTTCGTCGAGCACCGCTCGGTCGACTTTGGCATGGCCGAGCAGAAGGTTCCGGGCGACGGCGTGGTCACCGGCTACGGCATGATCAACGGCCGCCTGGTGTTCGTGTACAGCCAGGACTTCACCGTCTTCGGCGGCGCGCTCAGCGAAGCGCATGCCGAAAAAATCTGCAAGGTGATGGACCAGGCCATGAAGGTCGGCGCACCCGTCATCGGCCTGAACGACTCCGGCGGCGCGCGCATCCAGGAAGGCGTGGCCTCGCTCGGCGGCTATGCCGACGTGTTCCAGCGCAACGTGATGGCCTCGGGCGTGGTGCCGCAGATCAGCATGATCATGGGCCCATGCGCAGGCGGCGCAGTGTATTCGCCGGCCATGACCGACTTCATCTTCATGGTGAAGGACTCGAGCTACATGTTCGTCACGGGGCCCGATGTGGTGAAGACCGTGACGCACGAGACTGTGACGGCCGAAGAACTCGGCGGCGCCATCACCCACACCACGCGCAGCGGCGTGGCCGACATGGCGTTCGAGAACGACGTCGAGGCGCTCATGATGCTGCGCCGCCTGTACAACTACCTGCCGCTCAACAACCGCGAAAAGCCGCCGGTGCGCCTGGGCAACAACGGCCAGGGCGACCCGGCCGACCGGCCCGACTACTCGCTGGACACGCTGGTGCCCGATAACCCGAACAAGCCCTACGACATCAAGGAGCTGATCCTCAAGGTGGTCGATGACGGCGACTTCTTCGAGCTGCAGCCTGACTACGCGAAGAACATCGTGATCGGCTTTGCGCGCATGGAAGGGCAGACGGTCGGCATCGTCGCCAACCAGCCGCTGGTGCTCGCGGGCTGCCTCGACATCAAGAGCAGCATCAAGGCCGCGCGCTTCGTGCGTTTTTGCGATGCGTTCAACATTCCGGTGGTCACCTTTGTCGACGTGCCCGGATTCATGCCCGGCACGGGGCAGGAGTACGGCGGCATCATCAAGCACGGCGCCAAGCTGCTCTACGCCTATGCGGAGTGCACGGTGCCGAAGATCACCGTCATCACGCGCAAGGCCTACGGTGGCGCGTACGACGTGATGGCTTCCAAGCATTTGCGCGGCGACGTCAACCTGGCTTGGCCGCGCGCCGAGATTGCGGTGATGGGCGCCAAGGGTGCGGTGGAAATCATCTTCCGCGAAGACAAGAACGACCCCGAGAAGCTTGCCGCACGCGAGGCCGAATACAAGGCGCGTTTCGCCAATCCGTACGTGGCCGGTGCGCGCGGCTACATCGACGATGTGATCCTGCCGCACGAGACGCGCAAGCGCATCTGCCGGTCGCTGGTGATGCTGCGCGAGAAGAAGCTCGAGAACCCGTGGCGCAAGCACGGGAACATTCCTCTCTGAAGACGCAGGACGACAACATGTTCAAGAAGATCCTGATCGCCAACCGCGGTGACCAGCCGCGTAGCGGCGCAGCGACGAAGTCAAATTGCCTGGCACGCGCAGCGTGCGGCGGTTTCATCGCGGAGACCACCAATGTTTAAGAAGATCCTGATCGCCAACCGCGGTGAAATCGCCTGCCGCGTCATCCAGACCGCGAAGAAGATGGGCATCCTCACGGTTGCCGTCTACTCCGACGCCGACAAGGAGGCACGCCATGTCGAGCTGGCCGACGAGGCCGTGCACATCGGTGCTGCGCCCAGCCGCGAGAGTTATCTTCAGGCCGACCGCATCATCGCGGCCTGCAAGCAGACCGGCGCCGAGGCAGTGCATCCGGGCTACGGTTTCCTGTCGGAGAACGAAGCCTTTGCGCGCAAAGTCGAGGAAGAGGGCATTGCCTTCATCGGACCGAAGCACTATTCGATTGCCGCGATGGGCGACAAGATCGCTTCGAAGAAGCTTGCGAACGAAGCCAAGGTCAACACCATTCCGGGCTGGAACGACGCCATCGAAACGGCCGAGCGCGCCGTCGAGATTGCCAAGGACATCGGCTACCCCGTAATGATCAAGGCGTCGGCCGGCGGCGGGGGCAAGGGGCTGCGCGTAGCCTACGACGACAAGGAAGCCTTCGAGGGCTTTACCTCGTGCCGCAACGAGGCCCTGAGCAGCTTTGGCGACGACCGCGTGTTCATCGAGAAATTCGTCGAGGAGCCGCGCCACATCGAGATCCAGGTGCTGGGCGATTCGCATGGCAACGTCATCTACCTGAACGAGCGCGAATGCTCAATCCAGCGCAGGCACCAGAAGGTGATTGAAGAGGCGCCTTCGCCATTCATCAGCGATGCCACGCGCAAGGCAATGGGCGAGCAGGCGGTGCAGCTGGCCAAGGCGGTGAAGTACCAGAGCGCTGGCACGGTGGAGTTTGTGGTCGGCAAGGACCAGAGCTTCTATTTCCTGGAGATGAACACGCGGCTGCAGGTGGAGCATCCGGTGACCGAATGCATCACCGGGCTCGACCTGGTCGAACTGATGATCCGCGTGGCGGCCGGCGAAGCGCTGCTGCTGACGCAGGCCGAGGTGAAGCGCAACGGCTGGGCGATCGAGTGCCGCATCAATGCCGAAGACCCGTTCCGCAACTTCCTGCCTTCCACGGGCCGGCTGGTGAAGTTCCAGCCACCCGCCGAGACCATGTTCGCCAGCGACACCGAGCGACTGAACGGCGTGCGAGTGGACACGGGCGTGTACGAAGGCGGCGAGATCCCGATGTATTACGACTCGATGATCGCCAAGCTCATCGTGCACGGCAAGGACCGGCAGCATGCGATTGCGCGCATGCGCGAGGCTCTCAACGGCTTCGTGATCCGCGGCATCAGCAGCAACATTCCGTTCCAGGCGGCGCTGCTCGCGCACCCCAGGTTCGTGGCGGGCGATTTCAACACCGGCTTCATTGCCGAGCACTATGGCAAGGGCTTCCATGCGGAAGACGTGCCGCACGCAGACCCCTCGTTTCTTGTCGCGCTTGCGGCCTATGTGCATCGCCGCTACCGCGCGCGCGCCTCGGGCATCAGCGGCCAGCTCGAAGGCCATGGCGTGAAGGTGGGCGAGCAGTTCGTGGTGGTCGAGCTGGGGCCGGAAGGCAAGCACGTGCACCACCCGGTGTCGGTGACCGACTTTCATGGCAAGACGGGCGCCAGCGCCGTTGCCGTGGGCGGCAAGAGCTACAAGATCGACAGCGGCTTTGCGCTGGGCGCCATTCGCGTGCAGGGCATGGTGAACGACCGGCCCTTCACCGCGCAGGTCGAGCGCGGGGCGGGCAAGAACCCGCTGGCGCTGCGCGTGTCGCACGACGGTACGCAGATCGAGGCGATGGTGCTCTCGCCGCTGGGCGCCCGGTTGCTCGAGTTGATGCCCTACAAGGCGCCACCCGACCTGAGCAAGTTCCTGATGTCGCCGATGCCGGGCTTGCTGGTCGAGGTGTCGGTGCAGCCGGGGCAGCAGGTGCGTGCCGGCGAGAAGCTGGCCGTGATCGAGGCCATGAAAATGGAAAACGTATTGTTTGCCACGCAAGACGGCGTGGTCGGCAAAATCTCGGCGGGCAAGGGCGAGTCGCTCACCGTCGATCAAATCATTCTGGAGTTTGAATAAAGCTCACCCCCAGGCTTCGCGCACTTCGTGTCGCTTCTCCAACCCCCTTCCGGGGGCAACACCTGCGGCCCGGCGAAGCCGGTTCCGCGGTGTTTCCCGAACAGGCAACGCTTCGGGCACCTATGAAAGATTTCATTGATATGACGACCTCCGATCTTTTTTTTGAAGCGCCCATCTCGGCGCCTGTCACGCTGCACCGGCCCGCAAAGCCGGTGACGCCGCAAGGCCCGTGGACGGTCGAGGCGATCCAGGCGCTGCTCGACAAGCCGCTGATGGAGCTGCTGTTCGAAGCACAGACCGTGCATCGCCAGCACTTTCCTGAGGGCGACATCGAACTGGCGACGCTGCTGTCGGTCAAGACCGGCGGCTGTCCGGAAAACTGCGGCTACTGCCCGCAGTCGGCCGAGTTCGACACCGGCGTGAAGGCGCAGAAGCTCATGGAGGTCGACGAGGTGGTGCGTGCCGCGCAGGCCGCCAAGGACGCCGGTGCCACGCGGTTCTGCATGGGTGCCGCATGGCGCGCGCCGAAGGACCGCGACGTGGAGAAGGTGGCCGTGCTGGTCGAGGCGGTGAAGGGCCTGGGCATGCAGACCTGTGCCACGCTCGGCATGCTGGAGCCGCATCACGCGCACCAGCTCAAGGCCGCGGGCCTGGACTACTACAACCACAACCTCGACACCGCGCCCGAGTACTACACCGACATTGTCGACACGCGCACCTACCAGGACCGGCTCGACACGCTGGCCCATGTGCGCAGCGCCGGCATCAGCGTGTGCTGCGGCGGCATCGTCGGCATGGGCGAGCAGCCGGTGCACCGGGCGGGGCTGATCGCGCAACTGGCCAACCTGAATCCGTACCCCGAGTCGGTGCCGATCAACAGCCTGGTGCGCGTGCCGGGCACGCCGCTGGCCGATTCGGAACCGGTCGATCCCTTCGACTTCGTGCGCATGATCGCGGTGGCGCGCATCACGATGCCGACCGCGCGCGTGCGGCTTTCGGCAGGCCGTCAGCAGATGGGTGACGCGGTACAGGCACTGTGCTTCATGGCGGGCGCCAACTCGATCTTCTATGGCGACAAGTTGCTGGTGACGGGCAACCCCGACGTGGAGGCCGACGTGCAGTTGCTGCGCAAGCTGGGTCTGCAATCGCGCCGGACCACGACCACTGAAAAGGTAGAGGTCTGCGCATGACAATCACGGCTTCCGCGCGTCCCTTCAAGGTGCTGGGCATCCAGCAGATCGCCGTCGGCGGGCCCGACAAGATGCGGCTGCAGAAGCTCTGGGTCGACATGCTGGGGCTCGAGGTCACGGGCACCTTCAAGAGCGAGCGCGAGAACGTCGACGAGGACATCTGTTCGATGGGCAGCGGCCCGTTCAAGGTCGAGGTCGACCTGATGCAGCCGCTCGATCCTGAAAAGAAGCCGGCGGTTCACACCACGCCGCTCAATCATGTGGGCCTGTGGATCGACGATCTGCCCAAGGCTGTCGAATGGCTCACCGCGCAAGGTGTACGTTTTGCGCCTGGCGGCATTCGCCAGGGCGCGGCCGGCTTCGACATCTGCTTTCTGCATCCGAAGGCGAACGACGAGTTTCCGATTGCGGGCGAGGGCGTGCTGATAGAAATGGTGCAGGCTCCGCCCGAGGTGGTGACTGCGTTCAACGCGCTGGCCGCTACGCGTTGAGCACCTTCTTGATCGGCGGCTTCACGTCGGAGCGTTGAGGCGGCAGCATCGGCTGGTGCTCGCGCGCCGGGTTCAAGATGATCGAGGTGGCCGTTTCGGTGAGGATGCAGAACTTGGTGACCACCGCATCGAGGTGGCTCACGTCGATGACCGCAATTTCCAGAATCCAGCTGTCGTCGCCGGTCACGTTGTAGGCATTGACGCACTCGGGCGTCTGCTGCACCAGCTCGACCACGCGCGCGTAGTCGGCGCGGCCCACGCGGATGATGGCGCGGATGCCATAGCCCAGCTTGCCGAGGTTGACCGTCGCGCGATAGCCGCTGATCACGCCGGCGGCCTCCAGCTTTTTCACGCGCTCGGTCACGGCCGGCTGGCTCAGGTGCACGCGGCGGCCGAGCTCGGCCATGGTGAGCCGCGCGTCGCCCTGCAATTCGGCCAGGATGCGGGTGTCGTGGGCATCCAGCGTGGGGTTGAAGGTGAAGTCCATGCAACTCCTTTAAATCGACGGTGCAAAACAGATAGAACCATGAGTTGTGCATGGCTGCGAAGGGTTTGCTTTCATACCATGGATGGCGTTCCAATACCAACAAGACAGACCTCGCATGCCGACTCTTGCATCTCCCTCCCAAGCCGAATCCGGCCCCGCACGTGGCACGCTGCCGCCGCTCCTGTGGCTTTGCCTAGCCGCCACGTGGGTGGTCTGGGGCTCGACCTATCTCGCAATCAAATATGCGCTGATCAGCTTTCCGCCGTTCTTGCAGATGGGATCGCGTTTCTTGTTTGCGGGCGTGGTGCTCGCGGTGTGGATGCGCTGGCGCGGCGCTGCCTGGCCTTCGGCGCTGCAATGGCGCAATGCGCTTGTCGTCGGGGCGCTGATGCTGGGCGGCGGCATGGGCGGCACGGCGCATGCCGAGGTATCGATCGGCTCGGGCCTGGTGGTGGCCTTCATCGCGGTGGTGCCGCTGCTCATTGCACTGCTCAACCTCATCTGGGGCGTGAAGCCGACCCGGCTCGAGGCCACGGGCATCGCGCTCGGGCTTGTCGGCGTGCTGATGCTCACGCAGGGCAGCGGCTTCCAGTCATCGCCCGCGGGGCTGCTGGCCATTTCCGTGGCTTGCATCTGCTGGTCGATGGGCAGCGTGCTGAGCCAGCGCAGCCTGCCGCTCGCGCCCGGTGCGATGGGGTTTGCGAGCGAGATGATCTGTGGCGGGGTGGTGCTGATGATGCTTGCGGCGGTGTCTCGCGAGAGCCTGGTCTGGCCGCCGGAGCCAGAGGCCGTCTGGGCCTGGCTGTACCTCGTGGTCTTCGGTTCGCTGATTGCGTTCAACGCCTACATGGTGCTGCTCGCAAGGGCGCCGGCCGCGCTGGCGGCGAGCTACACCTTCGTCAATCCCGTGATCGCAATGCTGCTGGGCGTGTGGATTGCCAACGAGACCGTGACGCGCTTCGAGTGGTATGCCGTGGCCGTCATCCTGGCCGGTGTGCTGCTGTTGCTCTTCAAGCGCCCGCAGAAGGGTTGAGCCTGCGCCTGCTTCAGGTGCCCGGACGGCGCCAGAAGGCCAGCGTGGCGGCAAGCAGCCACATGCCGGCCGCGCAACTGCGGTTCAGCACCTTCAGGCCGCGCCGCGAGAGCCAGCGCACGGCTTGCGTGCCGGCGGCCGCGTAGGCCAGCATCACGCAGGTGTCGAGCGCCACGAAGATCGAGCCCAGCAGCAGGTACTGCATGCCTTGCGGCTTGGTGATGTCGATGAACTGCGGCAGAAAGGCCGCGAAGAACAACACCGTTTTGGGGTTCGACAGCGCCACGAGCAGGCTGCGCACAAGCGCGATGCGGCCGTGCGGGCGAACCTCGATGGCGGACTTGGCCAGCGCCTCGCCCAGGTCGGTGGCGTCGCTGCGCCACAGCTTGATGCCAAGCCACACCAGGTAGGCGACGCCTGCCACGCGAATCGCATTGAAGAGCAGTTCCGACGCAGCCAGCAGCGAGCCGAGCCCGAGGGCGACCACCGCGATCAGTGTGACGCTGCCGAGCGATGCACCGGCAATGCCCCAGCTCGCGCGGCGCATGCCGCCCTCGATGCCGTTGGACAGCGCCAGCAGCATCGTGGGACCGGGGATCACTGCCAATGCGAGCGAGGCAACCACGTAGATGAGCAGGGTGTCGGGTGTCATGGCTTGACGGCGGGTGGGCGTTGCTGGGCGGCGCGGGCTCGCGCCAGAGCGGCTTCGACGATGGAGCGCTTGCGTGTGTCTGCGGCTTGCGGTTCGGCGGCGGCGGGTGCGGGTTCTTCGATTCGCTTGGCGATCCGGCGATGCTCGCCATGCAGTTGATAGCGCTTCAGTGCCGCCTCGGCCTGCGCCTGCGACCATGCGGCCCAGCCTGTGCGGCCCGGCGTTTCGATCTCGAGCGAGATGCAATCGACGGGGCAGACCGGAATGCAGAGCTCGCAGCCGGTGCAGTGCGCCTCGATGACCGTGTGCATGCGCTTGTTGATGCCGACGATGGCATCGGTAGGGCAGGCATCCAGGCAGAGCGTGCAGCCGATGCACCAGGCTTCGTCGATCACCGCCATGGCGCGCGGGCCTTCAGTGCCGAACTGCGGATCGAGCGGCAGCGGCTGGCGGCCCGTGAGCTGCGCCAGCCTGGCAATGCCTTCCGCGCCGCCGGGCGGGCACTGGTTGATGTCCGCCTCTGCGTCGGCCACGGCCTGCGCATAGCCGGCGCAATCGGGGTAGCCGCACCGCGTGCACTGCGTTTGCGGCAGTGCATCGTGAATGCGTGCGGCCAGCCCGTTCACTTCCTGCGTGCCGCGGGCTTCTTCACGGCGGCAACGGCCACCGCTTTCTTGGCTGCGACATTCTTCTTGGCGGCCACGGCAACCGTCTTGCGCCCGGGCTTGATGCGGTCTTCGGCCGGCAGGGCCTCGCGTGCGCCGGCGCGCCGCTGGGGCTGGTCGTGGGCGGCGATGAACTTCTGCACCTTGGGGTAGACCAGTTCGCGCCAGCGGCGGCCGCTGAAGATGCCGTAGTGGCCCGCGCCCTTGACTTCGTAGTGTTCGCGCTGCGCGTCGTCGATGCCGGTGCACAGGCTGTGCGCGGCCTCGGTCTGGCCCGAGCCCGAAATGTCGTCGAGCTCGCCCTCGACGGTGAGCAGGGCGGTGGAGTGAATGTCTTGCGGGCGCACGCGCTCGATCTGGCCCTTGGGGTTCTTCACGTCCCAGGTGCCGTTCACGAGCTCGAACTGCTGGAACACGGTGCGAATGGTGTCCAGGTAGTAATCGGCGTCCATGTCGAGGACGGCGTTGTACTCGTCATAGAACTTGCGATGGGCTTCGGCGCTGGCGTCGTCGCCCTTGATCAGGTCCTTGAAGTAGTCGTAGTGGCTGCTGGCATGGCGGTCGGGATTCATCGCCACAAAGCCCGTGTGCTGCAGGAAGCCCGGATACACGCGGCGCCCCTCGCCCGGGAAGCCCTGCGGCACCCGGTAGATCACGTTGTTCTCGAACCACTCGTAGCTCTTGTTCATTGCCAGGTTGTTCACCGCGGTGGGCGACTTGCGGGCGTCGATGGGGCCGCCCATCATGGTCATGGTGAGCGGCAGCGGTTCGCCGCGGCTTGCCATGAGCGACACGGCCGCCAGCACCGGCACGGTCGGCTGGCACACGCTCACCACGTGGCAGTTGCCGTACTCGGATTGCAGCCGGCGGATGAACTCCTGCACGTAGTTGATGTAGTCGTCCAGGTGGAACTCGCCTTGCGACAGCGGCACGAGGCGCGCGTTCTTCCAGTCGGTGATGTAGACCTTGTGGTCCTGCAGCATGGTGCGAACCGTGTCGCGCAGCAGCGTGGCATAGTGACCCGACAGCGGTGCCACGATCAGCACCACGGGCTGGCTCTTGAGTGTCTTGAGGGTGTGCGGCTCGTCGGTAAAGCGCTTGAAGCGGCGCAGTTCGCAGAAAGGCTTGTCGAGCTCGACGACTTCCTGGATCACGACGTCGTCGCCGTCGACCTTCACCGACTTGATGTTGAACTCAGGCTTTTCGTAGTCCTTGCCCAGGCGATAGAGCAGGTCGTAGCCGGCAGCCATGCGCTGCGCCATGGGCAACTGGCCCCACACCGCGCCTTGGCCGTAAAGCTTGGACGCCGCTTGCGCGAAGTCCGAGAACGGTTCCATCAAGGAACGCTGGGCTTCGTAGAGTTGATAAAGCATCGCTGGTCTTGGAGTGAAATGTTGCAGTGCAATATATCAGCGCATTTGCGGCGATGCAGGAGGCCAAACCCTACGTCGGCCACAGTGCAAGGGGTCTTCCGTGAAGGAGTGTGAAGGAATCGCGCGAAACGGATTCCCTCACACTTTGCTGTCACCTAGATGACTTTGGCGATCGACGCGCAGACGTAGTCAATGTTCTTGCTGTTGAGCGCGGCCACGCACATGCGGCCGGTGTCGGTGCCGTACACGCCAAACTCGCTGCGCAGGCGAACCATCTGGTCCTTGCTGAGGCCCGAGTAGCTGAACATGCCGATCTGCGTGGTGATGAAGCTCATGTCTTCCTTCACGCCAGCAGCCTTGAGGCCGTCGACCAGCTTCTGGCGCATGGCCTTGATGCGCACGCGCATTTCGCCGAGTTCCTTTTCCCACAGGGCGCGGAGTTCGGGGTTGCCGAGCACTGCGGCCACCACGGCGCCACCGTGGATCGGCGGATTGCTGTAGTTGGTGCGAATGGCGATCTTGAGCTGCGAGAGCACGCGGCCGGCTTCTTCCTTGTTTTCGCACAGCACCGAGAGGGCGCCCACGCGTTCGCCGTACAGGCTGAAGCTCTTGGAAAACGAGGTCGAGACGAAGAAGGTCAGGCCTGCGTCGACAAACTTGGCCACAGCGGCGCCGTCTTCCTTCAGGCCGTAGCCGAAGCCTTGGTAGGCCATGTCGAGGAAAGGCACGAGGCCCTTGGCCTTGACGGCGGCAACCACCTGGTCCCACTGCTCGGGCGTGATGTCGTAGCCGGTGGGGTTGTGGCAGCAGGCGTGCAGCACAACCACGGTGCCGGCGGGCGCTGCGTTCAGGGCGGCCAGCATGCCGTCGAAGTTGACGCCGCGCTTGGCGGAATCGTAGTAGGGGTAGCTTTCGACCACGAAGCCGGCGTTGGTGAACAGCGCACGGTGGTTTTCCCAGCTGGGGTCGCTGATCAGCACCTTGGCGTCGGGGTTGAGCTTCTTGAGAAAGTCGGCGCCGACCTTCAGGCCGCCGGTACCGCCGATGCCTTGCACCGTGGCCACGCGGCCCGACTGCACGGGTTCGCTGTCGGCGCCGAAGACCAGGCCCTTGACGGCGTTGTCGTATGCCACGATGCCGTCGATTGGCAGGTAGCCGCGCGCCGTGGGGGCTTTCATCATGTTCTGTTCGGCGGCCTGCACGCACTGGAGCAGGGGCAGCTTGCCGTTGTCGTCGTAATAGACGCCGACGCCGAGGTTGACCTTGTTGGGGTTGGTGTCGGCTGCAAATTGCTCGTTGAGGCCGAGGATCGGGTCGCGCGGTGCCATTTCGACCGCGGTGAACATAGACATGGAAAGGTCCTTTGGGATGAAAGCTTCGCTGGCAACCGGACTTGCGCTACGCTTTCCGGTTGCCTTGAATTTTACCGGCGCCATCGCCACCTGTCGGGAACAGCCATGCCAGAGAACAACGAAGCCATAGCAGACCTGAAGAAACTGGACCCGATCGGTCCGGCCAAGCAGGGCGAATTCATCAAGTACCCCGATTCGCCTTTCGAGCTTTTCCAGCCGTATCCGCCGGCCGGAGACCAGCCGAAGGCCATCGACGGGCTGGTGGAGGGCGTGCTCGACGGCGAGGTGTTCCAGACGCTGCTGGGCGTGACGGGTTCAGGCAAGACCTTCACCATGGCCAACGTGATTGCGCGGCTGGGCCGCCCGGCCATCGTTTTTGCGCCCAACAAGACGCTGGCGGCGCAGCTCTACAGCGAGTTTCGCGAGTTCTTTCCCAAGAACGCGGTCGAGTACTTCGTGAGCTACTACGACTACTACCAGCCCGAAGCCTACGTGCCCCAGCGCGACCTGTTCATCGAAAAGGACTCGTCGATCAACGAGCACATCGAGCAGATGCGGCTTTCGGCCACCAAGAGCGTGCTGGAGCGGCGAGACACGGTCATTGTGGCCACGGTGAGCGCCATTTACGGCATCGGCACGCCCGAGGACTACACGCAGATGCGTTTCATCATGCGGGTGGGCGACAAGATCGGCCAGCGCGACGTGATCGGGCGGCTGATTCGCATGCAGTACACCCGCAACGAGCAGGACTTTTCGCGCGGCACCTTCCGCGTGCGCGGCGACACCATCGACGTGTTTCCGGCGGAGCACAGCGAGCTGGCGATCCGCATCGAGCTGTTCGACGACGAAATCGAGTCGCTGCAGCTGTTCGATCCGCTCACGGGCCGCATCCGCCAGAAGATTCCGCGCTTTACGGTGTATCCGTCGAGCCACTACGTGACGCCGCGCGACAAGGTGCTGGGCGCGGTGGAAACCATCAAGATCGAGCTGGCCGAGCGGCTCAAGGAGTTCGTCAGCCAGGGCAAGCTGGTCGAGGCGCAGCGGCTGGAGCAGCGCACCCGCTTCGACCTGGAAATGCTGGCTGAAATCGGCCACTGCAAGGGCATCGAGAACTACACGCGCCACCTCTCGGGGGCGGCGCCAGGCGAACCGCCGGCCACGCTGACCGACTACCTGCCCAAAGACGCCCTGATGTTCCTGGACGAGAGCCACCAGATGGTCGGCCAGCTCAGCGCCATGTACAACGGCGACCGGGCGCGCAAGACCACGCTGGTCGAATACGGCTTCCGGCTGCCGAGCGCGCTGGACAACCGGCCGCTGAAGCTGGAGGAGTTCGAAACGCGCATGCGCCAGTGCATCTTCGTTTCGGCCACCCCGGCGCAGTACGAAAAGGACCATGCCGGCAACGTGGTCGAGCAGTTGGTGCGCCCAACCGGCCTGATCGACCCCGAAGTGGAGGTGCGCCCCGCCACGCACCAGGTGGACGACGTTCTGGGCGAGATCCGCATCCGGGTCGAAAAGAACGAGCGTGTGCTCATCACAACGCTCACCAAGCGCATGGCCGAGCAGCTCACCGACTACCTGGGCGACAACGGCGTGAAGGTGCGCTACCTCCACAGCGACGTCGACACGGTGGAGCGGGTCGAAATATTGCGCGACCTGCGGCTGGGCACTTTCGACGTGCTGGTGGGCATCAACCTGCTGCGGGAAGGCCTGGACATTCCGGAGGTGTCGCTCGTCGCCATCCTGGACGCCGACAAGGAAGGTTTTCTGCGCGCCGAGCGTTCGCTGATCCAGACCATCGGCCGCGCGGCCCGAAACCTGAACGGCAAGGCCATCCTCTATGCCGACCGGATGACCGATTCGATGAAAAAGGCCATCGACGAAACCGAGCGCCGCCGCGCCCGGCAAATTGCCCACAACGAGGCCAACGGCATTACCCCGCGCAGCATCGTCAAGCAGGTGCGCGACCTGATCGACGGCGTGTACAGCGAAAAGACCGGCAAGGAAATGGCCAAGCTCGACCTGGAACGCGCCAAGGTCGAGGACATGAGCGAAAAAGACATTGCCCGGGAGATCAAGCGGCTCGAAAAGCTCATGCTCGAGCACGCCCGCAACCTCGAATTCGAGAAGGCGGCGCGGGTGCGCGACCAACTGGCGCTGTTGCGGGAGCAGGCTTTTGGCGCCTCCGGCGGCGACAACATCGCGGTTCTGCCGTCGTAGGCCGGAGCGCCGGTTTCTTCAAGCGGTTTGCGCTGGGGTTTACCCGAGCAGAGTCCAGGGGCTTCTGCTATACTTGACCGAAACACTCAACAACAAAAAAAGAACTTCGCGATGAAGGACCGATCCCACTGGCTGGTTCACCAGCGTCAGGGGTCGGGCAGGGCGGAGACGAAGTCACCGCGGCCCCGGGCCATGGTGTCATTTCAACGGTAAGCACTTGAAGGAGCTTGCGATGCGTCTCACTACCAAAGGCCGTTTTGCGGTCACAGCAATGATCGATCTGGCGCTGCGTCAGAACACCGGTCCGGTCACGCTGGCTGCGATCAGCCAGCGGCAGCAGATTTCGTTGTCGTATCTCGAACAGCTTTTCGGCAAACTGCGCCGCCACGAGCTGGTCGAGTCGACCCGCGGCCCCGGCGGCGGCTACAGCCTCGGCCGCAAGGCTGCGGATATCACCGTCGCAGACATCATTGTTTCCGTCGATGAGCCCATCGATGCCACGCAGTGCGGCGGCAAGGAAAACTGCCTGGGCGAAGCCGGCCGCTGCATGACGCACGAGCTCTGGGCCTCGCTCAACCAGCGCATGGTCGAGTTTCTCGACTCCGTCACCCTGCAAAAGCTGGTCGACGACCAGATCGCCAAGGGCGTGCAGATCGAGAACAAGCCGGTCGTCAAGCGCGCCATTTCTGCGCAGCCGGTGGTCAAGCCGATTCGCGTGAACGCGCCGAACTCGGTCTTTGCCCTCGGCAACGTGTTCGCGAAGTCCTGATGTCCTGAGTGGTGGAGCGCCCGCGGGCGCTGCCACCAGAAGCGCAGATCAAAGAAACAACCCCCACGCCAGCCCGAGCCAGCCATGGACGTAACTCCTCATTTCCCGATCTATCTCGATTACGGCGCCACCACGCCGTGCGACCCGCGCGTGGTCGACGCCATGATTCCCTGGTTGCGCGAGCATTTCGGCAACCCGGCGTCGCGTAGCCATGCCTGGGGCTGGGAAGCCGAAGAGGCAGTCGAGAAGGCGCGCGGCCAGGTGGCCGAGCTGATCAACGCCGACCCGCGTGAAATCGTCTGGACGTCGGGCGCCACCGAGTCGATCAACCTGGCGCTCAAGGGTGCGGCCCACTTCTACAAGGGCAAGGGTAAGCACCTGATTACCCTGAAGACCGAGCACAAGGCCGTGCTCGACACCATGCGCGAACTCGAGCGCCAGGGCTTCGAAGTGACCTACCTCGACGTCGAGGAAAACGGCTTGGTCGACCTCGACAAGTTCAAGGCTGCGATCCGCCCCGACACCATTCTGGCAAGCGTGCTGTTCGTGAACAACGAAATCGGCGTGATCCAGGACGTGGTCGCGCTGGGCAACGCCTGCCGCGAAAAAGGCGTGATCTTCCACGTCGACTCGGCCCAGGCCACCGGCAAGGTAGAGATCGACATCACGAAGCTGCCCATCGACTTGATGAGCCTGGCTTCGCACAAGACCTACGGCCCGAAGGGCATCGGCGCACTTTACGTGCGCCGCAAGCCGCGCATCCGCCTCGAGGCGCAAATGCACGGCGGTGGCCATGAGCGCGGCATGCGCTCGGGCACCTTGCCCACGCACCAGATCGTGGGCATGGGCGAGGCCTACCGCATTGCCAAGCTCGAAATGAAGGACGACATCGCCCATGCACGCCGCCTGCAGAAGCGTCTGCTCGACGGCCTGAAAGACGTGGAGCAGGTGTTCATCAACGGCGACCTCGAGCAGCGTGTGCCGCACAACCTGAACATGAGCTTCAACTACGTCGAAGGCGAGTCGCTGATCATGGGCATCAAGGGCCTGGCGGTGTCGTCGGGTTCGGCCTGCACCTCGGCCAGCCTGGAGCCCAGCTATGTGCTGCGCGCCCTCGGCCGCAGCGACGAACTGGCCCACAGCAGCCTGCGCATGACCATCGGCCGTTTCACGACCGAAGAAGAAATCGACTACGCCATCTCGACCATCAAGCACAACGTTGCAAAGCTGCGCGAGCTGAGCCCCCTGTGGGAGATGTTCCAGGACGGCGTCGACATCAGCACGATCCAGTGGTCGGCCCACTGACGCCGGACCGCACCAGGCTCCACGATTGAACAAAAGTTTGAGAGGTACACCATGGCATATTCATCCAAGGTCATCGACCACTACGAAAATCCCCGCAACGTCGGCTCCTTCGAAAAGGGCGACGACTCGGTAGGCACCGGCATGGTCGGCGCGCCGGCCTGCGGCGACGTCATGAAGCTGCAGATCAAAGTCAACCCCGAAACCGGCGTGATCGAAGACGCACGCTTCAAGACCTACGGCTGCGGTTCGGCCATTGCCTCGTCGTCGCTCGTGACCGAATGGGTCAAGGGCAAGACGCTCGACGAAGCGGCGGCGCTCAAGAACGCGCAGATCGCCGAAGAACTGGCGCTGCCGCCGGTCAAGATCCACTGCTCGATCCTCGCGGAAGACGCCATCAAGGCGGCCGTGAGCGACTACAAGGCGAAGCACGGCGTGAAGACCGAGTCGACCGCCGAAGCTGCTGTTCACTGAAATGGCCGTCACGCTGACCGAAGCCGCTGCGCGCCACGTCACCCGCTACCTCGGCAAACGGGGCAAGGGCGTGGGCGTGCGGCTGGGCGTGAAGACCACCGGCTGCTCGGGCCTGGCCTACAAGCTCGAGTACGTGGACGAGTTCACGCCTGAAGACGTGGTGTTCGAAGACCACGGCGTGAAGGTGCTGGTCGACCCCAAGAGCCTGGCTTATATCGACGGCACGCAGCTCGACTTTGTGCGCGAGGGCTTGAACGAAGGCTTCAAGTTCATCAACCCGAACGAACGCGACCGTTGCGGTTGCGGCGAAAGTTTTCGCATCTGATGCGCCGTCGCTGACCGCGACAACAGCCGCCACCATGTCATGTGCTGGCGGTTTTTTCATGCCATGAACCTCAACGACACCGACTTTGAACTGTTCGCCGTCCCGGCGACTTTCGCGCAGGACCGCGCCGCGCTCGACGCGCGCTGGAAAGAGCTGCAGCGCGAAGCGCACCCGGACCGCTTTGCTGCGCAAGGTGCCGCGGCGCAGCGCGTGGCCATGCAGTGGTCGGTGCGCATCAACGAGGCTTATCAGCGGCTGAAAGACCCGATCCGTCGCGCGAGCTACATCTGCGAGCTGAACGGCGCGCCGCTCAACGCCGAGAACAACACGGCGATGCCGCCCGATTTCTTGATGCAGCAGATGGAGTGGCGCGAGGCGCTTGACGACGCCGACGACGCCGACGCGGTTGAAAAGCTCCAGGCGGAGGTCGAAGCCGGCCGCGCGCGCGCACTGTCGTCGCTGGACTGGCTGATCGACGAGAAGGGCGACTATCCCGCCGCCGCGCAGCAGGTGAGAGCCCTCATGTTCATTGAGCGTTTCGGCCAGGACGTCGAGGCCAAATTCGATCAGTTGGGACAATAGGCCGCATATATGGCTCTTCTACAGATTTCAGAACCCGGCCAGGCGCCCGACCCGCATCAGCGCCGCATTGCCGTGGGCATCGACCTGGGCACCACGCATTCGCTGGTGGCGGCGGTGCGCAACGGCGTGGCCGAATGCCTGCCTGACGACCAGGGCCGCGTGTTGCTGCCTTCGGTGGTGCGCTACCTCGACGGCGACCGCCGGCAGATCGGCTTCGATGCCGTGGCGGCGCGCGGGGGAGACCCCGCCAATACGATCACGTCGGTCAAGCGGCTCATGGGCCGCGGGCTGGCCGACATCTCGAACCGCGAATCGATGTCGTACCGCATCGACAGCAGCGACGGCGGCATGGTGAAGGTGCAGACCCTCGCGGGCGAAAAATCGCCGGTCGAAATCAGCGCCGAAATCCTGGCGACGCTGCGCTACCGCGCCGAAGACACCTTCGACGACGAGCTCTATGGCGCGGTCATTACCGTGCCGGCGTATTTCGACGAAGGCCAGCGCCAAGCCACGAAGGATGCCGCGCAATTGGCGGGGCTCAATGTGCTGCGCCTGATCAGCGAGCCGACGGCCGCTGCGATTGCCTACGGCCTCGATAACGCCAGCGAAGGCGTCTATGCGGTGTATGACCTGGGCGGCGGCACCTTCGACATCTCGATCCTGCGGCTCACGCAGGGTGTGTTCGAAGTGATTGCCACCGGCGGAGACTCGGCGCTCGGCGGCGATGACTACGACCACGCGCTTGCCGAATTCGTGCTCGCGCAGACCGGCGCACACGCCGAGAGCGATGGCGACAAGGCTGCATTGCTGGTTGCCGCGCGTGCCGCAAAAGAAGCGCTGACCGATTCCGAATCGACCACTTTCCGCGCGGAGGTCGCGGGTCAAGCGATTCAATTCGAAGTGACCCGCGCGCAATTCGACGCCGCCACCAAGCCGCTCACCGACCGCACCATTGCCGCTGTGCGCAAGGCGCTGCGCGACGCAAAGCTCAAGCCCGACGAACTGCAGGGCATTGTGCTGGTGGGCGGTTCCACCCGCATGCCGCAGGTGCGCCGCGCCGTTGCCGAATTCTTCGGCCGCGAGCCGCTCGTCAACCTGAACCCCGACGAAGTCGTGGCGCTCGGCGCCGCGATCCAGGCCAATCAGCTGGCCGGCAACAACGGCGCGGGCGATCTGCTGCTGCTCGACGTGATTCCGCTGTCGCTCGGCATCGAAACCATGGGCGGGCTGGTCGAGCGCATCGTGCCGCGCAATCAGACCATCCCCACCGCGATGGCGCAGGACTTCACCACCTACCAAGATGGCCAGACAGCCCTTGCGTTGCACGTGGTGCAGGGCGAGCGCGACCTGGTCGCCGATTGCCGGAGCCTCGCGCGCTTTACGCTGCGCGGCATTCCGCCGATGGCCGCGGGTGCGGCGCGCATCCGCGTGACCTTCACGGTCGATGCCGACGGACTGCTGAGCGTCAGCGCCAAGGAGCAGGGCAGCGGCGTCGAGGCCAGCGTCACCGTCAAGCCGTCGTACGGGCTTTCGGACGACCAGATCGCGACCATGCTGCAGGAGAGTTTTTCCACCGCGCAGCAGGACATGCAGGCCCGTGCGCTGGTCGAGGCGCGCGTCGATGCCGAGCGCATGCTGCTGGCCACGCAGAGCGCGCTCGATGCCGATGGCGATTTGCTGACCGAAGAAGAGCGCACCGTCATCGATGTGTCGATGGCGAAGCTGCGCGAGGCCGCAAACGGCAATGAAGCCGCGGCCATCGAAGGGGCCACCAAGGCGCTGGCCAACGATACCGAGGCCTTCGCCGCCCAGCGCATGAACGCGGGCATTGCGCGTGCTTTGTCGGGCCGCAAGGTCGAATCCCTCTAAGAACAACATGCCCACCATCAAGATATTTCCGCATCCCGAGTACTGCCCGCAGGGTGCAGAAATCACAGCGCCGGCTGGTACCTCGATTTGCGAGGCGCTGCTCGACAATCACATCAACATCGAGCACGCGTGCGAGATGAGCTGCGCCTGCACCACCTGCCACGTCATCGTGCGCCAGGGGTTCAATTCGCTGAACGAAGCCGAGGAGGGCGAAGAAGACCTGCTCGACCGCGCCTGGGGCCTGGAGCCACAATCGCGACTCAGTTGCCAGGCCATCCTGGCGCAGGAAGATGTGACTGTCGAGATTCCCAAGTACTCGATCAACCACGCCAAAGAGAACCATTGAAAGAGCCACTGTATGTCGCGCCAGATCGTCCTCGACACTGAAACCACCGGCCTTTCCGCCGAGAACGGCGACCGCGTCATCGAGCTCGGTTGCGTGGAACTGTTCGCGCGCAAGCTCACGGGCAACGACCTGCACATCTACTTCAACCCCGAGCGCGAGAGCCATGAAGACGCGCTCAAGGTGCACGGCCTGACGACCGACTTCTTGCGCGACAAGCCGAAGTTCGCCACGCTGGCCAACGACATCGTCGAGTACCTGCGCGGCGCCGAGCTGATCATTCACAACGCGGCCTTCGACGTCGGCTTTCTCAACAAGGAACTCGAGCTGGCTGGCCTGCCGCCGCTGCGCACCTTTGTCGGCGAAGTGACCGACACGCTGGCCATGGCCAAGCAGGTGTACCCGGGCAAGCGCAATTCGCTCGATGCACTGTGCGACCGCTTCGGCGTCGACCGCTCGAACCGCACCTTCCACGGCGCCAAGCTCGACGCGCAACTGCTGGCCGACGTGTACATCAATCTCACGCGCGGCCAGGACGCGCTGCTGATCGACGTGTCGTCGAACGAGCCGGCGCAGGGCACCACGGTGGTTGCCATCGACCTGAGCCAGTTCGACCTGCCGGTGATCACGGCGGGCGAGCAGGAGCTTGCGGCACACGAGGCCGTGTTGTCGCAACTCGACAAATCCAGCAACGGACGCACGCTGTTTCGGCAAAACGCCTGAAATGCTGTGGCATAATCGAAGGCTTCGCGCAACGCGATTAATTCAACGGCACTGATACACGGCGCCAGAGAATTGACAGGGCGGTTAGCTCAGGGGTAGAGCACAGCATTCACACTGCTGGGGTCGGAGGTTCGAAGCCTCCACCGCCCACCAAATTCCTCAAAACGAAATCAGCGACTTGGATTGTCCAAGTCGCTTTTTGTTTTGTGCGCCGCTTTCAGGCCGCCGCACGCAACTGTCGACTCATGCTGACGCCAGCTCCCGGTTTGCACCGGCTCAATTTACGGGCCGAGGGCGTACAACCACCGGGAAGGAGACCGATCATGGCCACTCATCCCGACATCCCGCCCGACCTGCCCGTGGAACCCGACGAAGGGCCGAGCACGCCGCCGGACGATCCGACCGATCCCGAACCTCCTCCCACCACCTCGTGAATCTGGCGCGCGAGCCGCGATAAGCTCGCGCCATGGATGAACTTGATTGCGCCGTCATCGGCGGGGGTGTGGTGGGCCTGGCAGTGGCGCGCGCATTGGCGCTCGCGGGCCGGGAAGTGGTGGTGCTAGAGGCGGAAGGCGCCATTGGCACCGGAACCAGTTCTCGCAACAGCGAGGTGATTCACGCGGGCATCTACTACCCGCAGGGCTCGCTCAAGGCGCGCTTGTGCGTCGAGGGCAAGCGGGCACTTTATGAATATGCCGCGGAGCGCGGCTTGCCGCACAAGCGCTGTGGCAAGCTCATCGTGGCGACCTCGCCCGAACAGGTGGCGCAACTCGAAGTCATTCGCGCCAAGGCTGCGGTCAATGGCGTCGACGACCTCGTGCTGCTGACCGCGGAGCAGGCCGTTGCCATGGAGCCGCAACTGCATTGCGTGGCCGCATTGCACTCGCCGAGCACCGGCATTGTCGACAGCCATGCGCTGATGCTGAGCCTGCTGGGGGACCTGGAGAACGCAGGCGGAATGCTGGCGTTGAAATCGCCCATTGCAAGCGCTCAATGCGGCGCCGACGCTATCGTCCTGGTAGCGGAAGACGGCACGGCGCTGCGCTGCAACACCGTCGTCAACGCGGCGGGGCTCAACGCGCCCGAACTGGCCAGGCGGTTCGAAGGCCTGCCCGCGGCGGCCATACCGACAGCGTACTTTGCCAAGGGCAACTACTTCACCCTGTCTGGGCGTGCGCCTTTCACCCGGCTGATCTACCCGGTGCCCGAACCGGGCGGCCTGGGGGTGCACCTGACGCTCGACTTGGGCGGGCAGGCCAAGTTCGGACCCGATGTGCAATGGGTGGAGTCGGCCAACGACCTGGTGGTGGACCCGGCGCGCGGCGACGGCTTTTACGCCGAGGTGCGCAAGTATTGGCCGGCATTGCCCGACGGGGGATTGATTCCGGGCTACGCCGGCTTGCGCCCCAAGATTTCTGGGCCCGGCGAGCCGGCGCGCGACTTCATGATCGAGGGGCCCGAATCGCATGGGGTAAGAGGCCTAGTCAACCTCTTCGGCATCGAATCGCCGGGGCTCACGAGCAGCCTTGCCATCGGAGGCTACGTGGCTCGCTTGCTGAAAGCGCCTGACGGATGCCGCGCAGCCCCTTTGTGTGCAGAAGTCTGAAGAACTGCCGCGCATGAGGGGCTTTTGTGCCTGTAACATGACACCACGCCATTTGCTGGCGTGAAGCCGCCGGCGCGGTGCCGGTGTCATCACGGAGGAAAGATTCCAATGAGTGCATCCAACAACATCGAGGCAGCAGCCGAAGACATCGCGAGCGACGTGCGCGGCGTGCTGGCCAGCAAGGACCTGGATTCGGTTCCCCACATCAAGGCGCTGCGCCAGCGCATCGACACCAAGCTCGCCATTGCACGCGAGCTGGCGGCGGAGAAGAGCAAGATCGCAGCTCAAAAGGCTCGCGAGGCGGCCAACACCGCCAACGCCTACGCCCACGACGAACCGTGGCAGATTGCCGGCGCAGCCTTGGCAGTCGGTGTGCTGGTGGGTTTGCTGCTTGGCCGCCGCTGACCTGAGCGCACACCGCCGCGTCGTCCTTCGCCGAGCAGGAGCCGGCGCATGAGGTTGCTGTCCCTGTTCGGGCTCAATGCCCGTTTGCGGCGGCTTCGCATTGCCGCGGCCGAAGGCGCGCTGGCCGCCGAAGACCGGGTGCAACTTCTGCGCATGGCGTGGGAGGACGAGAAGCAGCGCCTCAAGCTGATGCTCGTGCTGGTGGTGGCCGTGCTCGGGCTCACCACGGTGGCGGTCGCGTTGCTGTCAATGGCGGTGGTGGTGCATTTCTGGGAAACGCCGCATCGCGTCGCAGCTGCGTGGGCGGTGGCGGGTGTCTGGGTCGTGCTTTGGCTGGGGGCTGCGCTGGGCCTGTTTCTGACGCTTCGCAATGCCTCGAACAGCTTCATGCCGGCGCGCCATGAATTCGAACGCGACTGGACCTGGGTTCAGGACCGTTTCGGGCTCGGCAAGGACCCCGACCAGGACGAAGAAGCGCCGCGTCCCCCGCGGCCCGCCACGCGCGAAGAACTGCTGGCCCGCATGGACCGTCAGCGCGAACGCATTGCCACCATGCAGGGCGGCCCGCGCAAGCCGCAGCCCGCCGGTGCGGCAGCGGCTCCTGAAGCACCGCCCGCCGACGAAACGGCATCCGCCGCTGCGCTGCGCATTGCGCGGGAGCATCCGGTGGCCACGGGCGTCGTCGCTGCGGTGGCCTTGGTGGTGATTCGTCCCAAGCGGCTGTTGCGCTGGGCAGCGGTCGTTGCGCCGGTGCTCTGGCGCATGCGATGAAGACTAGCGCCGAAAACCAGCGCTGAAAAAAGCGAGAAGGCTCAGGCTGCGCTGCGAACTTGCAGCAACGCCTGAGCCGCTTCGCGCACGAGGGTCGGGCCGCGATAGATGAGACCGGTGTAGATCTGCACCACGTCGGCACCCGCGGCAATCTTGGCCTTGGCGTCGGCCCCACTCAGGATGCCGCCCACCCCGATGATCGGAAAACCTGTTCCCAGCGCCGCGCGCAACTGGGCGATCACGCGGTTGCTCGCCTCGCGCACGGGGGCACCTGAAAGCCCGCCGGCTTCGTCGGCATGCGGCAGGCCCGCGACCGCGTCGCGCGCCAGGGTGGTGTTGGTGGCAATCACGCCGTCCATGCCGTGGCGCTGCAGCGTGGCGGCGATGACCGCAACCTGGCTTTCGTCGAGATCGGGCGCGATCTTCACGAACAGCGGAACGCGCTTGCCGCCGCGGTCGGCAAGCACCTGCCGCCGCTCGGCGATGGCACCCAGCAACGCGTCGAGCGCTTCGTCGCTCTGCAGCGTGCGCAGATTGGCCGTGTTGGGGCTCGAGATATTGATGGTCACGTAGTCGGCATGCGCATACACGCCGTCCAGGCAGGCCACGTAGTCGTCCACAGCCCGCTCGATGGGGGTGCTCGCGTTCTTGCCGATGTTGAGGCCGAGCAGCATCGGCTTCTTGCCCGCGCTGCTGCCGTTCTTGCGGAAGCGCGCCTTCTGCACGTTGGCCAGAAAGGCGTCGAGTCCCTCGTTGTTGAACCCGAGCCGGTTGATCAGCGCGTCGCGCTGGGGCAGGCGGAACATGCGCGGCTTGGGATTGCCCGGCTGCGCCTTCGGCGTGACCGTGCCGACCTCGACAAAGCCGAAGCCCATGGCGGAAAAAGCGTCGATGCAGCGGGCGTTCTTGTCGAGCCCGGCCGCCAGGCCGACGCGATTCGGGAACTGCAGCCCCGCGAGGGTGACCGGGTCCTCGACCCGCGAAGCAGCGTACGCGCAGGCCAGCGGCGTGTTCTGGGTGCGGGCCAAGCCGTCGAGGGTCAGTTCGTGGGCATGCTCCGGGTCGAAGCCGAACAGAAAGGGCCGGGCCAGGCCGTAGAGCGAAGAGGGGAGCAGGGGCATCGGATAATTCTCGACTTCAATGAGCCAAGGATTCTCCGCGATGACTGCACCCGTTTCCCCTTCTTCCGCTCCCGGCGCCGGCGCCACCAGCGCAATCTCCCAGGACGAGCTCAAGGCCCAGGTTGGCCGGGCTGCGTTGGCCTACGTAGTGAAGGGTGAAATCGTCGGCGTGGGCACCGGCTCGACCGTGAACAAGTTCATCGACGCCCTGGCCACCATCAAGGACGAGATCAAGGGCGCGGTGTCGAGCTCGGTCGCCTCGACCGAACGCCTGCGCGCGCTGGGCATTCCGGTGTTCGACAGCAACGAGGTTGAGGAACTCGGCGTCTACATCGACGGTGCGGACGAAATCGATCATCGCGGCTTCATGGTGAAGGGCGGCGGTGCGGCGCTCACACGCGAAAAGATCGTGGCGGCGCAGTCGCGGCGCTTTGTGTGCATTGCCGACGCATCCAAGCTGGTCGACACGCTCGGCGCATTTCCGCTGCCGGTGGAAGTGATTCCAATGGCGGCGCGCCGCGTCATGCGGCAGTTCGAAGCCATGGGCGGCATCGCGCAGGTGCGGGAAAAAGACGGCGTGGCGCTGGTGACCGACAACGGGCAGCACATTGTCGACGTCACAGGGCTGCGGATCAGCGACCCGCTTGCCTTCGAATCCGAGGTGAGCCAGTGGCCAGGCGTGGTCACCGTCGGCGTGTTCGCTCACCAGAAGGCCGACGTGTGCCTGCTGGGCACCCCTTTGGGTGTGCGGACGATGACGTTCGAGTGAAGAGACAAGCGGCTGCCGGCTTCAACCGGCTGCCCGCTCAGGAACCGCTCAGAACTTGATGCCTGCGGGGTTGCTGGGAGTCGGCCCGCTGGGAGCAGGCGCAGGCTGCTGCGGAGCAGGAGCGGCCGGCGCGGGTTCGCGCGCCACGGGGGCCGCCTGCACGGCAACCAGCGGTCGGGCCGGCGGATTGCGGTAAGTCGCAGGCAGGCTGTTGCTCTTCGGATAGCCCGCGGCGTCCAGGTACTGCGACCATTCAGTGTCGGAAAAGCCCTTGAGCTGCTGCGAACCGATCGTCAGCAACGGCAGCGAGGCCTGGCTGCTCATTCGCTGCAGCGCCTCCACGTCCTGGTTGCTCTTGATGGTGCGTTCTTCAAAAGGAATGCCGCGCGTGGTGAGCAGCGAGCGGGCGGCGCCGCACGGCGCGCATTCTTCGCCCGTGTACAGCGTCACGGGGTAGCGCTGTGCCACCTGGCGCAGTTCATACGGCAAGCCGGCATTGGCCGGCGGCGTGATGCCGGCTTGCGGCCCCGTGGCGGGCTCGGTGCTGGCGGTGGGGGCCCGGTCCGAAAAAGTGACCTTGCCGTTCTTGTCGACGTTGCGATAGATCGGCTGGGCCATGGCACCTGCTGCAACGAGCAGCAGGGCGAAGCCGGACAGGCAATGCAAGGAGGTTTTCTTTTGGATCGAATGCATTGCCTGAGTATCGCAAGCTTCAGGCCCGCTTCAAACGGGCTGGGCCTGCGCCATGCCCTGGTGTCGCAGCAGCGCATCAAGCTGCGGCTCGCGGCCGCGGAAAGCCTTGAACGAATCCATTGCGCTGCGGCTGCCGCCCGCTTCGAGGATGGCCTGGCGGTACCTGCGGCCGGTCTCGATGTTCGGCTGGCCGTCGGCGCCCACGGTCTCCTCGAAGGCGGCGTAGGCATCGGCGCTCAGTACTTCGGCCCACTTGTAGCTGTAGTAGCCAGCCGCGTAGCCGCCCGAGAAGATGTGGCTGAAGGTGTTGGGCGTGCGGCTGAAAGGCGGCGCGGGCATCACGGCCACCTCGGCGCGCACCTTGCCCAAGAGCGCGAGCACGCCGCCCGGCTGCGCGTTGCCGGCCTGGTATTCGGTGTGCAGCAGCATGTCGAACAGCGAGAACTCGATCTGGCGCAAGGTCTGCAGTCCGCTCTGGAAGTTCTTGGCGGCGGTCATCTTGTCGAACAGCGCGCGCGGCAGCGGCTCGCCGGTGTCGACGTGGGCGGTCATGTGCCTGAGCACGTCCCATTCCCAGCAGAAGTTTTCCATGAACTGGCTCGGCAGCTCGACGGCGTCCCATTCGACACCGCTGATGCCGGACACGTCGCGCTCGTTCACCTGCGTGAGCATGTGGTGCAGGCCGTGGCCGAATTCGTGGAAGAGGGTGGTCACGTCGTCGTGGGTGAGCAGCGGCGGCTTGCCGTCCACGCCGCTCGCAAAGTTGCACACCAGCTGCGCCACCGGCGTTTGCAGGGTGCCGTCGTCGGGCCGCAGCCAGCGTGCGCGCACATCGTCCATCCAGGCGCCGCCGCGCTTGGCGGCACGGGCGGAGGGGTCGAGATAGAACTGGCCGACCTTCTGCACGCCGCCAGCCGTCTGGCGCTCGATGCGATAGAACTCCACGCTCGGGTGCCAGGTGGGGGCGCTGTCGCGCCGGATGGAAACCTCGAACAGCGTTTCGACGATCTTGAACAGGCCGGCCATCACCTTGGGCGCCGGGAAGTACTGCTTGACCTCCTGCTCGCTGAAGGCATAGCGCGCTTCCTTCAGCTTTTCGCCGATGTAGCTCCAGTCCCAGGCTTGCGGATCGGCAATGCCCAACTGCTCCGATGCGAACACGCGCAGGTCGGCGAGGTCGCGCTCGCCATATGGTTTGGCCTTGGCCGCAAGATCGCGCAGGAACTTGACCACCTGCTCGGGCGATTCGGCCATCTTGGGCACGACCGAGAGTTCGCCGAAATTCTTGTAGCCGAGCAGCCTGGCTTCTTCTTCGCGCAGCGCAAGGATCTCGTTGATGAGCGCGGTGTTGTCGAAAGCCGGATCGCCGAGTTCGCTGGCGCGCGTGACATACGCGCGGTAGAGCGTTTCGCGCAACGCGCTGCTCTTGGCAAACTGCATCACGGGCAGGTAGCAGGGCATCTTGAGCGTGAGCTTGTAGCCTTGCTTGCCCTCGGCTTCGGCGGCCGCGCGGGCGGCGCCAATCACGTCTTCAGGCACGCCTTCGAGTTCGCCAAGCGCTGCGTAGTATGAGAAAGCGTCGGTGGCGTCGAGCGCGTTCTCGCTGAATTTCTGACTCAGCTCGGCCTGGCGTTCCTGGATGTCGGCAAAGCGCTTCTTTGCGTCGCCCTGCAGTTCCGCGCCGCCGAGCACAAAGTTGCGCACGGCGTTGCGATGCGCCTGGCGCTGCTCGGGGTTGAGGGTGGCCGCGTCAATGGCCTTGTACTTGGCGTACAGGCGCTCATCGGAACCCAGGCGGGTCCAGAACGCGGTGACGCGGGGCATGGCCTCGTTGTAGGCGGCGCGCAGTTCCGGCGTATCGGCCACGGCGTTGAGATGGCCCACGGCGCCCCATGCGCGGCTGAAGCGCTCGGACGCGACGTCGAGCACCTTCGAAATTGCATTCCAGTCGGCCGGAAAGTCAGCCGCCGTGACGGTTTGCAGCGCCGCCTCGGCATCGGCCAGCAAGATATCGACCGCGGGCGCGACGTGCTCGGGCTTGATGCGGTCGAACAGCGGGAGATCGGCGAAGTCGAGGAGGGGGTTGGTCATGGAAATCACTTTGCGGCGCGTTCCGCAGCTTCAAGAGTGTTGGCGAGCAGCATTGCGCGCGTCATGGGGCCGACGCCGCCGGGCACGGGGGTGATCCAGCCGGCCACTTCCTTGACGCCGTCGAAATCGACGTCGCCGGCCAGCTTGCCGTCTTCCTTGCGGTTCATGCCCACGTCGATTACCACGGCGCCCGGCTTCACCATGTCGGCCGTCAGCAGGTTGCGCTTGCCCACGGCCGCAACGATCACGTCGGCCTGCCGGGTGATGGCGGCCAGGTCTTGCGTGGCGCTGTGGCAGATGGTGACGGTGGCGTTCTTGGCCAGCAGCATCATGGCCATGGGCTTGCCGACGATGTTGCTGCGGCCGATGACCACTGCGTGCTTGCCGCGCAGGTCGTAGCCGATGGATTCGAGCATCTTCATGCAGCCGTGCGGGGTGCAGGGCCAGAAGCCCGGCTGGCCGACCATCAGCGCGCCGGCGCTGGCCACATGGAAGCCGTCGACGTCCTTGGCCGGAGAGATGGCTTCGATGACGCGGTGGCTGTCCATGTGCTTGGGCAGCGGCAGCTGCACCAGAATGCCGTGCACCCGGGGGTCGTCGTTGAGCGCCTCGATGCGGGCCAGCAGTTCGGGCTCGGTCATGCTGGCGGAATGGCGTTCGAGATGCGCGGTGAGCCCGGTCTGGCTGCTGTCGTTGACCTTGTGCTTCACGTAGACCTGGCTCGCCGGATCTTCACCCACCAGGATGATGGTCAGCGTGGGTTCCACGCCGCGCGCCTTCAGGGCGGCAATGCGGCCGGCAACATCGGCGCGGATTTTCTGGGCCAGCGCATTGCCATCGATCAATTGAGCGGTCATCGGTTTCGATTTTCCAAGTAAAAACGCCCGCTTGCGCAGGCGTGGGGAACATTCGTCGCTATCGGGGAGATAGCTGGTTTTCAGGCCTTGGCTGCGGGCGCCGCCTGCCCGAGCGCGATCTTGAGCAGATCGGCCACGGTGTTGGCGTTGAGCTTTTCCATGATGTTGGCGCGGTGCGCCTCGACGGTCTTGATGCTGATGCCCAGGTCGTCGGCAATCTGCTTGTTCAGGCGGCCGGCGACGATGCGCTCGAGCACCTGGGCTTCGCGGCCGGTGAGCTTGGACAGCAGCGCGTCGCGGCTGGCCGACTGCTGGTGCTGTGTGAAGGCGCCGCGCGCGTGTTCGAGCATGCGCTCGACCAGCGTGACGAGCTCTTCGTCGTTGAAAGGCTTCTGGATGAAATCCATGGCGCCTTTCTTCATGCTGTCGACCGCCATCGGCACGTCGCCGTGGCCGGTGATGACCACGATGGGCAGCGGGGAGCGCCGCTCGATCAGCCGGTCTTGCAGCTCGAGCCCGGTCATGCCGGCCATGCGGATGTCGACGATCAGACAGGCGACTTCGCGCGGGTCGTATCGGGAAAGAAAAGACTCGGCTGAATCGAAGCAGCGAACCCTGTAGTCCTTGCCCTCGAGCAGCCATTGCAGCGAATCTCGTACGGCCTCGTCGTCATCGACGACATAGACAGTGCCCTTCTTCGGAATCAAACTCATGCAGGTACCTTTGCCTCGTCGCTTGCTACGGAACTGGGAGCGTCCAACACCGGAATCCAGAAGGAAAAGCGGCATCCGATCACATCCGGGCCATTGTAGATGTTCTCCGCCTGCATCCGTCCACGGTGCGACTCGACGATGGTGCGGCACAGATTCAGCCCGATACCCATGCCTTCGGGCTTGGTGGAGAAGAAGGCCTCGTAGAGCCGGTCCATCACTTCGGGCGCCAGGCCCTTGCCGGTGTCCTGCACCGAGAACTCGATGGCATTGTGGCCCTCGATCACCTTGGGCAGCACGCGCAACTCCACGCTCCGGCGGGCCAGGGGGCGCTCTGCAATGTCGATTGCCTCGGCAGCGTTCTTCAGCAGGTTGACCATCACCTGCTCGATCAGGATGGGGTCCACGCGCACCACGGGCAGCCGCGCCGCAACGTAGTGGTTGAGCCGCACATTGCGCCGCCGCAGTTCGATGCCCGCGAGTTCGACCGCCTCGCTCACCATGGTGGCAACGTCGGCGGGCGTGCGGTTGGGCTCGCTGCGTTTCACGAAGGAGCGGATGCGCTGGATGATCTGGCCCGCCCGCTGCGCCTGCTTGGAGGTTTTTTCCAGTGCCGCGAGCAGCGCCTCGGTGTCGATCGACTGCCCCTTGATGCGGGACATCATCCCGTTGCAGTAGTTGGTGATGGCCGTGAGCGGCTGGTTGAGCTCGTGCGCCACGCTGGAGGCCATTTCGCCCATCGTGATCAGGCGGCTCGCGGCCTGGGCGCGGTCGGCCTGCGCGGCCGCCTGCTCCTCGGCGTCGCGCCGCGGCGTGATGTCGGTGGCAATCACCAGCTGGGCGAGCCGCCCGTCGACCCAGGTGAGATAACGCGAACGCACTTCGAGCCACTTGCCCAGGTGCGGCACGAAGATCTCGTTGTTGGCGGTCTGGGCGGCGGTCAGGGTATCGATCGGCAGGCCGGCGTAGGGGTCGACGTCGTCCAGGCCCTCGTCGTGCGCATTGGAGGCCGGCACACCGGCCTGCGCCACCATGCCCAGGTGGCCCACGGTGTCGGAGCCGAACCAGAGCCGGTATAGCTTGTTGGCGAACAGCAGCTCCTCGCTGCCGATGGGGGCCACCGACACCGCGGCGTCGAGGGCCTCCAGCACGGTGGTGAAGCGCTCGTAAGAAGCCGACAGCTGCTCGCGGATGCGCGTGGGCTCGGTGATGTCGGTCATCGACGTCATCCAGCCGGTCTGGTGGCCGCGCGCGTCGATTAGCGGCGACACATACAGCCGCGCATTGAACACGCTGCCGTTCTTTCGCTTCACGCGCACCTGAAAGCCGCCCGGCAGGGCGCGCCCATGCAGTTCTTCCTCGAGCCGCTCGTTCATGACTTCGCGGTCCGACTCCAGCCAGTAGGGGAAGGGCGGCGTCTGGCCCACCAGTTCGGCTTCGCTCCAACCCGTCATCGCGCAGAAAGCAGCGTTCACGTAGGTGATGCGCCCCTGCAGGTCGAGCACGCGCATGCCGGTGAGCATGGAGTTTTCCATCGCGCGCCGGAAGTTGGTTTCGGCAACCAGCCGCTGCTGCGCCTGCTGGCGCCGCCGGGTGTGCCGCCAGGTGCCGATCAGCATCCAGCTGGTGAGCACGCTGAGCGCGCAAACCAGCCAGAACAACCCGTTGCCCACCACCCCCTGCGAGGTGCGGTAGGCCTGGGCCCGCAGCACCAGCGCATTGCCGACGGGCGACACCGGCACTTCGTATTCGTTGGTTCTTTCGGACCATGGCAGGAGGCGCGTGCCGCCTTCCCTGGGGCTCACGGTGTTGCCTGCAATCGGATTGCCCTTGGCGTCTAGCAGCGACACCGCATAGCGCGCCTGCACCTCCGATGGCATGCCATAGCGCAGCAGGCCGTCGATCGAAAACTCGCCCAGCACCACGCCCGCGAACAGGCCCTGGTCGAAAAGCGGAATGTGCAGCTGCAGCATGGCTGTGGGGTCACCGCCCGCCATGGGCTGGGAGAACACCGGTTGGCGCAGTTCGCGTGCCAGCGCGTAGTTGCTCTCGATATCGCCTGGCCGCAGCACGTCGCCGATAAGGTGCTGCTGCGCGGGGTGCACGCTCGGCGCGGAATAACCGGCCTTGAAGCGGCGTCGGTCGTCGATCCAGGTGACCGTTTGCAGTTCGGGGAACTGGCTCACCAGCGATTCCGCGCGGCTCGCGAACTCGACCGGATCGATCTCCCGGTTCGAGGCGTCTCGTGCGATGCGCATCAACTGCTCCTGGCGCTCGAGCAGGCGCAGGCGCATGCGCTGCTGGGCGTATTCGACGTCCCGCCGCACCGATTCCTGCTCGCGCTCGACTTCTTCGGTGCGCAAGTACCAGAACGCAGAAACGATGGCGGCAAGGAACAGCAGCACCGCCGCAATGGGTGCGAGCATGGCGACAGCGTCCTGCAGCACCGGCGTTTGCCGGCGCCACCAGCGGCGCCACCAGGACAGAGGGGACGCATTCACGGCGCTGCGGGCCACCGCCAGCGGAGAGGAAAGAGGCATCTTCCGAGTTTAGGGGATGCTCCCCGGCGAAGCGCGCCAAAGGCCCGGTGCCATTGGTTCCGGCGCGGTTGCAGCCAGAACAACTCGGACCACGAATATCACATTAAGAAATTAATATGCGCCATTTGAAATAGAAGCATTTCTATGCGAAACTCGCCCGCGTTTATCGAAGACCGCACTTAAATTACAGCCACAGCCCCAATAGGAGAGACAAGCATGTCGGCAAATCCCGAGAACCTGTTCGGCTCGGCCGCGAATGACGCGGACGCCCAGGAGACCCGTGAATGGATGGATGCACTGTCCTCCGTTATTCAGAGCGAGGGGCCTGAGCGGGCTCACTTCCTTCTAGAGCAGTTGCTCGAGCATGCGCGGCAGCACAGCATCGACAAGCCTTTCTCGGCCAACACTGCCTACGTCAACACCCTGGAACCCGACCAGGAAGAGCGTTGCCCCGGCAACCTCGAGATCGAGGAGCGCCTGCGCGCCTACATGCGATGGAACGCCATGGCCATGGTGGTCAAGGCCAACCGCCATCATCCGCCCGAAGGCGGCGACCTGGGCGGCCACATCGGCTCCTTCGCTTCGCTGGCCAACATGTTCGGGGCCGGCTTCAACCACTTCTGGCACGCCGAGAGCGAAAACCACGGCGGCGACTGCCTCTACATCCAGGGCCACGTGTCGCCCGGCATCTATGCCCGCGCCTACCTGGAAGGCCGCCTGACCGAAGAGCAACTGCTCAACTTCCGCCAGGAAGTCGACGGCAAGGGCCTGTCGAGCTACCCGCATCCGAAGCTGATGCCCGAGTTCTGGCAGTTCCCCACGGTGTCGATGGGCCTCGGCCCGCTGATGGCCATCTACCAGGCCCGCTTTCTCAAGTACCTGCATGCCCGCGGCATTGCCAACACCGAGAACCGCAAGGTCTGGGTGTTCTGCGGCGACGGCGAAATGGACGAAGTCGAATCGCTTGGCGCCATCGGCTTGGCCGCGCGCGAGGGCCTCGACAACCTGATCTTCGTCATCAACTGCAACCTGCAGCGCCTGGACGGCCCGGTGCGCGGCAATGGCAAGATCATCCAGGAGCTCGAAGGCGAATTCCGCGGTTCGGGCTGGAACGTCATCAAGCTGATCTGGGGCAGCGGCTGGGACCAGCTGCTGGCGCGCGACAAGGACGGTGCGCTCCGCAAGATCATGATGGAGACCAACGACGGCGACTACCAGGCCTTCAAGGCCAATGACGGCGCCTACGTTCGCAAGCACTTCTTCGGCCGCGATCCGCGCACGCTCGAGATGGTGTCCAAGATGAGCGACGACGACATCTGGCAACTGCGCCGCGGCGGCCACGATTCGCAAAAGGTCTACGCGGCCTTCGATGCGGCCGTGAAGCACAAGGGCCAGCCCACGGTGCTCCTGATCAAGACGGTCAAGGGCTTCGGCATGGGCAAGATCGGCGAGGGCAAGAACAACGTCCACCAGACGAAGAAGCTCAGCGACGAGGACATCATGGCCTTCCGCGACCGCTTCAATATTCCGATTCCGGACAGCAAGATTGCCGACCTGCCGTTCTACAAGCCGGCCGACGACACACCGGAAATGAAGTACCTGCACGAGCGCCGCAAGGCCTTGGGCGGCTACCTGCCGCACCGCCGCACAAAGGCGGACGAGAGCTTCACGGTGCCTTCGCTCGACACCTTCAAGTCGGTGATGGAGCCCACGGCCGAAGGCCGCGAGATCTCGACCACGCAGGCCTACGTGCGCTTTCTCACGCAGCTTCTGCGCGACAAGGCGCTCGGACCGCGTGTGGTGCCCATTCTGGTGGACGAGGCCCGCACCTTCGGCATGGAAGGGTTGTTCCGCCAGATCGGCATCTACAACCCCGCAGGCCAGCAGTACACCCCGGTCGACAAGGACCAGGTCATGTACTACAAGGAAGACAAGGCCGGCCAGATCCTGCAGGAAGGCATCAACGAAGCCGGCGGCATGTCCAGCTGGATTGCCGCGGCCACGTCGTACAGCACCAACAACCGCATCATGGTGCCGTTCTACGTGTACTACTCGATGTTCGGCTTCCAGCGCATCGGCGACCTGGCCTGGGCGGCGGGCGACATGCAGGCGCGCGGCTTCCTGCTGGGCGGCACGTCGGGGCGCACCACGCTCAACGGCGAAGGCCTGCAGCACGAAGACGGCCACAGCCACATCCTGGCCAACACCATTCCCAACTGCGTGAGCTACGACCCGACCTTCGCGCACGAAGTGGGCGTGATCCTGCACCACGGCCTCAAGCGCATGGTCGAGAAGCAGGACAACGTCTATTACTACCTGACGCTGCTCAACGAGAACTACGCAATGCCCGGCCTGCAGCCCGGCACCGAAGAGCAGATCATCAAGGGCATGTACCTGTCGAAGCAGGGCCCCGCGCTCAAGGCCAAGGCACCCACGGTGCAACTGCTGGGCAGCGGCACCATCCTGCGTGAAAGCTTTGCCGCGCAAGAGCTGCTCGAGAAGGATTGGGGCGTGTCCGCCTCGGTGTGGAGCTGCCCGAGCTTCAACGAGTTGACGCGCGACGGCCAGGACGCCGACCGCTGGAACCTGCTGCACCCCGACCAGACGCCGCGCGTGCCTTTCGTGGCCGAGCAGCTCGCGCCTACCGCCGGCCCGGTGATCGCGTCGACCGACTACATGAAGGCCTACGCGGAGCAGATCCGTCCCTTCATTCCGAAGGGCCGCAACTACAAGGTGCTGGGCACCGACGGCTTCGGCCGCAGCGACTTCCGCAACAAGCTGCGCGAGCACTTCGAAATCAACCGCCACTACATCGTGGTGGCCGCGCTCAAGGCGTTGAGCGAAGATGGCACCGTGCCCGTAGCCAAGGTGGTGGAAGCGATCAAGAAGTACGGCATCAATGTCGACAAGGTCAACCCGCTTTACGCCTGAACATCAACAACCAACGAACGAACGGCGCCTCACGGCGGGAGACAACGATATGGCAGCAGTGGAAGTGAAGGTGCCGGACATCGGCGATTTCGATGAAGTCGCGGTGATCGAGGTGCTTGTGAAGGTGGGCGACACGGTCAAGGCCGAGCAGTCGCTCATCACCGTCGAATCGGACAAGGCGTCGATGGAAATTCCGTCGTCGACCGCCGGTGTGGTGAAGGAAATCAAGGTCGAAGTCGGCGGCAAGGTGAAAGAGGGCTCCGTGGTTCTGGTGCTCGAGGCCGAAGGGGCTGCGGCAGCGCCGACACCGGCGCCTGCAGCGGCTCCTGCTCCTGCGGCTGCCGCCCCGGCGCCCGCAGCCGTGGCGCCAGCTCCGGCTGCCGCGCCTGCGGCTTCGGGACCCATCGAGATCAAGGTGCCCGACATCGGCGATTTCAAGGATGTCGCGGTCATCGAGTTGCTGGTGAAACCCGGCGACACCATCGCGGCCGACCAGTCGCTGATCACCGTCGAATCGGACAAGGCCTCGATGGAAATTCCGTCGTCGGCTGCGGGCGTGCTCAAGGAGCTCAAGGTCAAGGTGGGCGATACGGTCAATATCGGTGACCTGATTGCCGTGCTGGAAGGTTCGGCCGCCGCCAGCCCCTCACCCCAACCCTCTCCCCAGAGGGGCGAGGGAGCCAGTCCGGCCGCGGCAGCTGCTCCGGTTTCCTCTCCCTCTCCCGCCCCTGCGGGAGAGGGCCGGGGTGAGGGTGCACCCGCACCGGCACCGCACGAACCCACTGTGGCGCCCACCGGCAAGCTGCCGCATGCGTCCCCCTCGGTGCGCAAGTTCGCCCGCGAACTCGGCGTGCCGCTCGAAGAGGTCAAGGGTTCCGGTCCCAAGGGTCGCATCACCCAGGAAGACGTCCAGAGCTTCACCAAGGCCGTGATGAGCGGCCAGGCCAGCACGAAGGCATCCGCAGCCAAGGCACCCGCCGGTGGCGGCAGCGCGGACGGCGCGGCACTGGGCCTCATTCCGTGGCCGAAGGTCGACTTCGCGAAGTTCGGCGCAGTCGAGCGCAAGGACCTGTCGCGCATCAAGAAGCTCAGCGGTGCCAACCTGCACCGCAACTGGGTGATGATTCCGCACGTCACCAACAACGACGAAGCCGACATCACCGAGCTCGAAGCTTTCCGGGTCTCGACCAACAAGGAAAACGAAAAGTCGGGCATCAAGGTCACGATGCTGGCCTTCGTGATCAAGGCAGTGGTTGCGGCGCTGAAGAAATTCCCTGACTTCAACGCCAGCCTCGATGGCGACCAACTCGTCTACAAGCAGTACTACAACATCGGCTTTGCGGCCGACACGCCCAATGGACTCGTGGTGCCGGTGCTGAAAGATGCCGACAAGAAGGGCATTCTGCAGATCAGCGCGGAGATGGGCGAACTCGCCAAGAAAGCGCGTGACGGCAAGCTCGGCTCGGCCGACATGCAGGGCGGCTGCTTCTCGATCAGCTCGCTCGGCGGCATCGGCGGCACGCATTTCACGCCCATCATCAATGCCCCCGAAGTGGCCATCCTCGGCCTCTCCAAGGGCCAGATGAAGCCGGTGTGGGACGGCAAGCAGTTCGTACCGCGCCTGACGCTGCCGCTGTCGCTGTCCTACGACCACCGCGTGATCGATGGAGCCCTGGCTGCGCGCTTCAACGCCTACCTGGGCCAGGTGCTCGCGGATTACCGTCGAATCCTGCTATGACCACCGTAGTGGCCGTCCGCAAAGGCGGCCAGGTCACGATGGCGGCAGATTCCCTGGTGACCTTCGGCGACACGCGGCTTTCGCACCGCGCCGAGGCCAACCAGAAGATCTTCACCATCGACGATGCGGCGGGGCAGAGCCTCTTTGCCGTGGCCGGGGCTGCTGCGCACTTCCTGGTGCTGCAGCATGCGCTGGCCGCGCAGCCGCGCGAGGCGCTGCTGTTCGGCAGCAAGCACGAGATCTTCCGCACCTTCACTCTGCTGCACCCGGTGCTGAAAGACTCGTTCTTCATGCAGACCAAGGAAGACGAGCATGAGCCCTACGAGTCGAGCCAGTTCACGATGCTGATGGCCAACCAGAGCGGCATCTACGGCATCTACAGCTACCGCGAGGTGTTCGAGTTCAAGCAGTTCTGGAGCATCGGCTCGGGACGCAGCTTTGCGCTCGGCGCCATGCATGCGGCCTATGACATCAAGTCGCGCACCGCGCGCGACGTGGCGGAGGCGGGAATCGCCGCCGCCTGCGAATTCGATCGCAATTCGGCCCCACCGGTCGACGTTCTCACACTCAAACTGAAAGTGTCCAAATGAGCGAACAACAAATCAAAGTGCCTGACATCGGCGACTTCGACGAAGTCGCGGTGATCGAGGTGCTGGTCAACGTCGGCGACACGGTCAAGGCCGAGCAGTCGCTGATCACGGTCGAGTCGGACAAGGCTTCCATGGAAATTCCATCGTCGGCTGCCGGCGTGGTGAAGTCGCTCGCCGTCAAGGTGGGCGACAAGGTCAAGGAAGGCTCCGTGGTGCTGACGCTGGAGGTGGACGGTGCCGCAGCGCCCGCGCCCGCAGCAGCCGCTCCAGCGCCAGCCGCCGCGGCGCCCGCTCCCAAGGCGGCTCCTGCGCCCGCTCCGGCCGCGGCGCCCGTCGCTTCCACCTACGGCGGAAAGGTCGATGTCGAATGCGACGTCGTCGTGCTCGGCGCCGGCCCTGGCGGCTACTCGGCCGCATTCCGCGCTGCCGATCTCGGCCTGAAGGTGGTGCTGATCGAGCGCTACGCCACGCTTGGCGGCGTTTGCCTCAACGTGGGCTGCATTCCGTCGAAGGCGCTACTGCACGTGGCGTCGGTCATGGACGAGGTCAAGCACTTCGCCGACCTGGGCGTGAGCTTTGCAGCCCCCACAGTCGACCGCGCCAAGCTGCTCGGCCACAAAAACAAGGTGGTAGGCAAGCTCACCGGCGGCCTCACGGCCATGGCCAAGATGCGCAAGGTGACGGTGCTGCGCGGCGTCGGCAACTTCATCGACCCCTATCACTTGGAAGTGGACGAGACGTCCGGCGCCAGTTGGGACACCACCGGCAAGAAGCAGACCGTCAAGTTCCGCAACGCGATCATCGCGGCCGGTTCGCAGGCCGTGAGCCTGCCGTTCATGCCGAAGAACGATCCGCGTGTGGTGGATTCGACCGGCGCGCTCGAGATGGGAACCGATCCCAAGCGCATGCTGATCCTGGGCGGCGGCATCATCGGCCTGGAAATGGGCACGGTGTATTCCACGCTGGGCGCGCGCCTCGACGTGGTCGAAATGCTCGACGGCCTGATGCAGGGCGCCGACCGCGACTTGGTCAAGGTGTGGCAGAAGATGAACGCGCCGCGCTTCGACAACATCATGCTCAAGACCAAGACGGTCGGCGCCGAAGCCACGAAGGAAGGCATCAAGGTCACCTTCGAGGGCGAGAACGCACCGAAGGAGCCGCAGGTGTATGACCTGGTGCTGCAAGCCGTGGGCCGCAGCCCCAACGGCAAGAAGATCGGCGCCGAGAAGGCGGGCGTGACGGTGAGCGACCGCGGCTTCATTCCGGTCGACATCCAGATGCGCACCAACGTGCCCCACATCTTCGCCATCGGCGACATCGTGGGCCAGCCCATGCTGGCGCACAAGGCGGTGCACGAGGCGCACGTGGCGGCCGAGGTGATTGCCGGCGAACAGAAGGGCGACAAGGAGCTTTCGAGCGCCGCCTTCAACGCCCGGGTGATCCCGAGCGTGGCCTACACCGACCCCGAAGTGGCATGGGTCGGCCTTACCGAAGACCAGGCCAAGGCGGAAGGCATCAAGATCAAGAAGGGCCACTTCCCGTGGAGTGCTTCGGGCCGCGCCATTGCCAACGGCCGCGACGAGGGCTTTACCAAGCTGCTGTTCGACGCCGAAACGCACCGCATTCTCGGCGGCGGCATCGTGGGCACGCATGCAGGCGACATGCTCGGCGAGATTGCGCTGGCCATTGAAATGGGCGCCGACGAGATCGACATCGGCAAGACCATTCACCCGCACCCGACGCTGGGCGAAAGCATCGGCATGGCGGCCGAGGTGGCGCACGGTACCTGTACCGACCTGCCGCCTGCAAAGAAGGCCTGACGAGCCGGTTGAGCCGCTCCGGATAATCGGAGCGGCCATAAAAAAATCCCGCCGCGGCGGGATTTTTTATGGCTTGAAGGGCGGGCGGCTCAGTCGCCGGAGCGGATCGCGGCTGTGGCCGCGGCCTTGACCTCGTCATTGGGCGCGCCGCCAAGCACGCGGCGGGCTCCGTCGAAGCGGCGGCTCCAGTAGCTGCCGTTCATGTCTTCCACCCGCACCTGGGCGCCGGTGCGCGGCGAATGGATGAACTTGCCTTCGCCGACATAGATGCCAACATGGCTGAAGGCGCGGCGCATGGTGTTGAAGAAAACGAGATCGCCGGGCTTGAGCTGGCTGCGGTCGATCTTTTCGGTGGCCGCGGCTTGTTCTTCGGCGCGGCGGGGCAGCAGGTGGCCGACCGTCTGGTTGTACATGGCGCGAACGAAGCCGCTGCAATCGAACCCGGATTCCGCCGAGTTGCCGCCGCGGCGATACGGAACGCCCAGGAAGCCGATGGCGGTAACCACCAGATCGGAAGTCCGTTCGGTGACGGTTTGGCGAACCTGCTGGAGTTGTCCGATCAGGCCCTTGTCGGCAAGGAGGCGGGCCAGTTCGTCATCGGTTCGGTCCTGTTGAGGAGCGGCCTGGACGGCGACGGCAAACAGGAGGGAAGCGGGTAGGACGAAAAAACGCATGGCGCGTAGGATATTGATGACGCGCGGTTATGTCAACCTCATCCGAATTGGCGAATGTATCTGCAAATCCTTGATCTGGTTGAAATTTTCCGATTTGGTCGAAGAAAAAATGTAACGGCCGACCTTTATGAACCATAAGCGATTGCGCGCGAATGAGCCTCGGCACCAAGGGTCAATCTGCTAATGGTGCGGGTTTGATCGACAAAATCTCGCAACATTGCTGCAACTCCCCGCAAAAGCCATGAACTTGCAAATTGGATCGAACTTTCGGCTTATGAGCCGCGCGGCTGTCTTCGCTGGGTTGGCGCTTGCGGGCACCGTTGTAGCGCAAATACGCCCTGAGACCATTTCGTCCGGTCTCGAGAATCCATGGGGCGTCGCCTTCTTGCCGGATGGCCGTTTTGCAGTGACCGAGCGTGCCGGCCGGTTGCGGGTGATTGCCGCGGACGGAAAAATCAGCCCGCCAGTAACCGGGCTGCCCGCGATTGCGGCGGGCGGCCAGGGCGGCCTGCTCGACGTGCTGGCGGATTCAGCCTTCGACAAGAACCGCACGCTGTATTTCTGCTTCTCCGAGCCGGCGGCCGGGGGCTCGGCCAACAGCACCGCGCTGGCTCGCGCACAGCTTTCGGAAGACGGCTCGAAGCTGGAGAACCTGCGCATCATCTTCAGCCAGCAACCCAAGGTGTCCAGCCGCAATCACTTCGGCTGCCGCATCGTCGAGGCGCGAGACGGCACGCTGTTTCTCACGCTCGGCGACCGGTACAGCCGCAAGGAAGACGCGCAGAAGCTCGACAGCCATATCGGGAAGGTCGTGCGCATCGCGAAAGACGGAACCGTGCCCAAGGACAACCCGTTCGTCGGCAGGGCGGGTGCGCTGCCCGAAATCTGGAGCTACGGCCACCGCAATGGCCAAGGCGCGGCGCTCGCACCCGACGGGCGTTTCTGGATGACGGAGCATGGTCCGCAAGGCGGCGACGAAATCAATGTGCCGCAGGCCGGCCGCAACTACGGCTGGCCGGTGATCACCTATGGCGAAAACTATGGCGGCGGCAAGATCGGCGACGGCATCACCTCCAAGGACGGCCTGGAGCAGCCGCTGCACTACTGGGTGCCGTCGATTGCGCCGTCGGGCATGGTTTTTCTGACCAGCGACCGCTACGGCGCTGGGTGGAAGGGCAACCTCTTCGTCGGTTCGCTCAAGTTCGGCTATCTCGACCGCATCGAGCTGAAGGATGGCAAGGTGGCTGCCGAGCACAAGCTGCTGGCCGACGGCAGGGCACGCGTTCGCGATGTGAAGCAGGGGCCGGACGGCTTGCTCTATGTACTGACCGACGAATCCGACGGCAAGCTGCTGCGCCTGCGGCCGAATTGAGTTTGCTTTTCAGCCGGGGCAGCCCGGCAGAGGCAGCGTCGGCAGCATGCGGCGCCAGAGTCGCATCCACTCGGGCCAGTCATGGCCGCCCTCGGTCGTGAACACGCGCCCCTCGGGCAGCGCAGCGGCCAGCAGCCGGTGGCTGAAAGCAAACCGGTCGTCGATGCCGTAGCCCAGGTAAAGCGGCGGGCGCGCGCCGAATGTGGCGCTGTGGCCGACGTAGCCCCGCAGCCATTGCCAGAGCTGCGTTTCGTTCGGTGTTCGCAGGTCGCTGCCCGGCGGAGCCTCAAGCGGCCCGGTCCACCGGGCCACGCCGCCCGCATTGGCGATGTCCAGGCTGAGCGCGCGTTCCCCGAGGTAGGGCGCGATGGTCACGAGGCCGGCCAGTTCGCCGGGGTGGGTTTGCGCATAGAGGAGCCCGCCGAAACCGCCAACCGAGATGCCGACGATCCAGATCGACTTGTAGCCCTTGCTGCGTGCCGGCGCCATCACATCCTTGCTCAGGCGGTCGAGGATGGTCTTGTTGTTGTAGTAGCCGAGGTGCGCATCGGCCAGCATTGCGTCCACCGCGAGCCTGTTGACGCCCAGCGCCTTGACGAAACCTTCGCGCGTGAATTCGTCCGGGTGCGAATATGCGCCGGGCAGCAGCACCAGCAGCGTGTCGGCATTCGGTGTGCAACTGCTCTTTTCGAGCGTGCTCTTCAGCGGTGCATTGGCCGTTCGCAGCCCGCCGCAGCCGGCGACCAGGAGCACGGCGCAAAGGCCGAGCAGCGAGAGAGGGCGCCGCGCCGAAAGGCGTCGTGAAAAGATCCGCATCCGGCGGAGTCTAGGTGCACGGCTTTTCGGTGGTACGGTCTAGCCCAATCAATTTTCATCTGAAAGAATCAGTTCATGCTGCTCGACGCCTCGCAATCCCAACTCGTTTTGATCGACTACCAGGCGCAACTGATGCCTGCGATCTTCGAGGCCGATGCCGTGGCGCAGAACGCCGTGCGACTGGGCAAGATGGCGCGCCTGTTCGAAGTGCCGGTCTGGGGCACCGAGCACAACCCGTCGAAGCTCGGCGAAACGGTGCCCGACATTCGCGCGCTGTATCAGCGAACCTTGCCCAAGATGCATTTCAGCGGCATGGAGGAGGGCCTTGGCGAATGGCTGCGCGTTCCGCCCAAGGCGCCGCAGGGCAATGCCCGCAGCCTGCCGAAGCGCCTGCAGAAGCCCGCTGGCGCGGCCGAAGAGCGCAACACCATCGTGATTGCCGGCTGCGAGGCCCATGTGTGCCTGCTCCAGACGGCGCTCGATCTGCTGGAAGACGAATTCGAGGTGTGGGTGGTGACCGACGCCTGCAGCTCTCGCACCGAGCGCAACCGCGACGCTGCCTTCGACCGGTTGGCCGGCGCGGGCGCCGAGCTGGTGACCACCGAGATGGTTGGGTTCGAGTGGCTGCGCACAGCCGAGCACCCGGCGTTCCCCGAGTTGCTGAAGATCGTTCGATAGTCTTGCGATCGGCCCGCGGCAGCGCCGGACTTGCGCGGGCGACACCTGATTGTCCGGCGCGTCAGCTTGCTGCAAGATCGATCTCCATAATTATGAATTCAGTTTTAGGCGGCGCTGATCGCCGGAGCTGATTTCCATAACCAGGAGACATCGCAGATGAGCCGCTACGAAGAGTTCTATCGCCGGTCGGTGGATGCGCCAGAAGCGTTCTGGGCCGAGCAAGCCAAGCTGATCGATTGGAAGACGCCTCCAACTCAGGTTCTGGACGCCAGCCAGCCGCCATTTGCCCGCTGGTTCGTGGATGGAACCACCAACCTGTGCCACAACGCGGTCGACCGGCACCTGGCCGCACGTGGCGATCAGCCTGCGTTGATCTTCGTGTCGACCGAAACCGGCACTGAAAAAACCTACAGCTTTCGCGAGTTGCATGCCGAGGTGCTGCGCACCGCGGCCAGCCTGATCGCGCTCGGGGTGGGCAAGGGCGACCGCGTGCTCATCTATATGCCGATGATTCCGGAGGCCGCATTCGCCATGCTGGCCTGCGCACGGATCGGCGCGATCCATTGCGTGGTTTTCGGCGGCTTTGCCAGCGGCTCGCTGGCGGCGCGCATCGAGGACGCAGAACCCAAGGTGGTGGTGAGCGCCGATGCCGGCTCGCGCGGCGGCAAGGTCATTGCGTACAAGCCGCTGCTCGACGAGGCCATCCGGATTTCGAAGCACAAGCCGGCGGCCGTGCTGCTGACCGATCGCGGCCTGGCCCCCATGGCGCTCACCGCCGGCCGCGACCATCTGGCTGCCGAGCTGAACCTGAAGCACGGCGGCACCGAGGTGCCGTGCACCTGGCTGGCCGCTACCGACATCAGCTACACCATCTACACGAGCGGCACCACCGGCAAGCCGAAGGGCGTGCAGCGCGATGTCGGCGGCTATGCGGTGGCGCTGGCCGCCAGCATGAAGCACATCTTTGACGGACGGCCGGGCGAAACCTATTTTTCGACCAGCGACATCGGCTGGGTGGTGGGGCATAGCTACATCGTCTACGGGCCGCTGATCGGCGGCATGGCCACCCTGATGTACGAGGGCCTGCCCACGCAGGGCATCGACAAGCAGCCCGACGGCGGCATCTGGTGGCGCCTGGTCGAAAAGTACAAGGTGACGGTGATGTTCAGCGCGCCCACCGCGGTGCGCGTGCTCAAGAAGCAAGACCCGGCGCTGCTGAAAAAGTACGACCTGTCGAGCCTGCGCGCGCTGTTCCTGGCGGGCGAACCGCTCGACGAGCCCACCGCGCGGTGGATTGCCGTCGGGTTGGGCGTGCCGATCATCGACAACTACTGGCAGACCGAATCGGGCTGGCCGATCATCACCATTGCCAACGGCGTGGAGAAAAAGCCGAGCAAGTTCGGCAGCCCCGGCGTGCCGATGTACGGCTTTCGCGTGAAGATCCTGCACGAGTCCACCGGCGAGGAGCTGACCGGCGCCAACGAGAAGGGCGTGGTCGTGATCGAGGGCCCTACGCCGCCGGGCTTCATGCAAACCGTGTGGAAAGACGACAAGCGCTTCGTCGACACCTATTGGAAATCCATACCCGGCAAGATGGTCTATTCAACCTTCGATTGGGGCATTCGCGACGAAGACGGCTACTTCTACATCCTAGGCCGCACCGACGACGTGATCAACGTGGCCGGCCACCGCCTCGGCACGCGCGAGATCGAGGAAAGCATCTCGGGCCACGCAGGCGTGGCAGAGGTGGCGGTGGTTGGCGTGGCCGACGCGCTCAAGGGGCAGGTGGCCATGGCGTTTGTCGTGCCCGGAGACGGCGGGGCGGTTACCAATGCCGATGCGGCGCTGAAGCTCGAGGGCGAGATCATGAAAGTGGTGGCCGACCAGCTCGGCGCCCTGGCACGGCCGGCGCGCGTGCGCTTTGTGAACGGGCTACCCAAGACCCGCAGCGGCAAGCTGCTGCGGCGGGCCATCCAGGCTGTGTGCGAGCAGCGCGACCCCGGCGACCTGACCACCATCGACGACCCCGCCACGCTGCAACAGATCAAACAACTACTTTCTTCTGACTGAATGAGCAAGGCCTATCTTGCGAAGTTGCGTCGAGCCGTCATATGTCTGACGTGGCACAATGCCAAGGTACTCAGGCCCTTCCCCAGCCACAGTCGCATCCGCCAACCGGTTCAGCCGTGTCGCGGAAGGTTTCTTAACCAGCTAGTGCTTCCTTCAGGGAAGCGAAGGTCAGCGGAATATGAGCGATTCATCTACGCCATCGGCGTACACCGCCTATCAAGGCAACACCTACCTCTTCGGCGGCAATGCGCCCTATGTCGAGGAGATGTACGAAAACTACCTTGCCAACCCCGGCAGCGTGCCCGACAACTGGCGCTCGTATTTCGATGCGCTGCAGAACGTACCCGCCGTCGACGGCACCAATGCGCGCGACGTGCCGCACCAGCCGGTCATCAACGCCTTTGCCGAGCGTGCCAAGCAGGGCACCACCCGCGTGGTCCAGGCCAGCGGCGCAGACTCCGAACTCGGCCGCAAGCGCACCGCCGTCCAGCAGCTGATTGCCGCCTACCGCAATGTCGGCGCCCGCTGGGCCGACCTCGACCCCCTCAAGCGCGCCGAGCGCCCGGCCATTCCGGAACTCGAGCCCTCGTTCTACGGCTTTACCGACGCCGACCTCGAGACGGTGTTCAACACCAGCAACACCTTCTTCGGCAAAGAGACCATGTCGCTGCGCGACCTGCTCAATGCCCTGCGTGAAACGTACTGCGGCACCATGGGCGCCGAGTACATGTACACCACCGACCAGAACCACAAGCGCTGGTGGCAGCAAAAGCTCGAAAGCGCCCGCACCAACCCCAAGCTGACGGCCGAGCAGAAGAAGCACGTGCTGAACCGCCTGACCGCGGCCGAAGGCCTCGAGCGCTTTCTGCACACCAAGTACGTGGGCCAGAAGCGCTTCTCGCTCGAAGGCGGTGAGAGCTTCATCGTCTCGATGGACGAGCTCATCAACCAGGCCGGCATCAAGGGCGTGCAGGAAATCGTGATCGGCATGGCCCACCGCGGCCGCCTGAACGTGCTGGTCAATTCGCTGGGCAAGCTCCCGGCCGACCTGTTCGCCGAGTTCGACCACACCGCCCCTGAAGACCTGCCGAGCGGCGACGTCAAGTACCACCAGGGCTTCAGCTCGGACGTGACCACCCCTGGCGGCCCGGTGCACCTCAGCCTTGCGTTCAACCCGTCGCACCTCGAAATCGTGAACCCCGTGGTCGAAGGCTCCGTGCGTTCGCGCATGGACCGCCGCGCCGACCCGCACGGCAAGCAGGTGCTGCCCGTGCTGGTGCACGGCGACGCCGCCTTCGCAGGCCAGGGCGTCGTGATGGAAACGCTGGCGCTGGCCGAAACGCGCGGCTACTTCACCGGCGGCACGGTTCACATCGTCATCAACAACCAGATCGGCTTCACCACCAGCGACCCGCGCGACAGCCGCTCAACGCTGTACTGCTCGGACATCGTCAAGATGATCGAGGCGCCGGTGCTGCACGTGAACGGCGACGACCCGGAAGCCGTGGTGCTGGCAACCCAGCTCGCCCTCGAATTCCGCATGGAATTCCAGAAGGACGTGGTTGTCGACATCGTCTGCTTCCGCAAGCTGGGCCACAACGAGCAGGACACCCCCTCGCTCACGCAGCCGCTCATGTACAAGAAGATCGCCCAGCACCCCGGCACGCGCAAGCTGTACGCCGACAAGCTGGCCGCTCAGGGCCTGGGCGACACGCTCGGCGACGACATGGTCAAGGCGCAGCGCGCCGCTTTCGACGAAGGCAAGAACACCATCGACCCGGTGCTCACCAACTTCAAGAGCAAGTACGCGGTCGACTGGAGCCCTTACCTCAACAAGAAGTGGACCGACGCCGGCGACACCGCGATTCCGTCGAGCGAGTGGAAGCGCCTGGCCGAGAAGATCACCACGGTGCCGGCCGGCTTCACGGTACACCCGCTCGTGAAGAAGGTGCTGGACGACCGCGCCGCCATGGGCCGCGGCGACGTGAACGTCGACTGGGGCATGGGCGAGCACATGGCGTTTGCCTCGCTGGTGGCCAGCGGCTACCCGGTTCGCCTGTCGGGCGAAGACTGCGGCCGTGGCACGTTCACGCACCGCCACGCCGTGCTGCACGACCAGAACCGCGAGAAGTTCGACGAAGGCACCTACACGCCGCTGCAGAACGTGGCTGAAAACCAGGCACCGTTCGTCGTCATCGACTCCATCCTGTCGGAAGAAGCCGTGCTCGCGTTCGAATACGGCTACGCCTCGAACGACCCGAACACGCTCGTCATCTGGGAGGCCCAGTTCGGCGACTTCGTGAACGGCGCGCAAGTGGTGATCGACCAGTTCATCGCCTCGGGCGAAGTGAAGTGGGGCCGCGTGAACGGCCTGACCATGATGCTGCCGCACGGCTACGAAGGCCAGGGTCCGGAGCACAGCTCGGCACGCCTGGAGCGCTTCATGCAGCTGAGCGCGGACGCCAACATGCAGGTGGTGCAGCCGACCACGGCCAGCCAGATCTTCCACGTGCTGCGCCGCCAGATGGTGCGCAACCTGCGCAAGCCGCTCGTCATCCTCACGCCCAAGTCGCTGCTGCGCAACAAGGACGCAACGTCGCCGCTGTCCGAGTTCACCAAGGGCAGCTTCCAGACGGTCATTCCGGACAGCAAGGGCCTGAAGGCGGAGAAGGTCAAGCGCCTGATCGCCTGCTCGGGCAAGGTCTACTACGACCTGTCCAAGAAGCGCGAAGAGCAGGGCAACGAGGACGTGGCCATCATCCGCGTCGAGCAGCTCTACCCGTTCCCGCACAAGGCTTTTGCCGCCGAGATCAAGAAGTATCCGAATCTCGTCGACGTGGTCTGGTGCCAGGACGAGCCGCAGAACCAGGGCGCCTGGTTCTTCGTGCAGCACTACATCCACGAAAACATGCAGGAAGGCCAGAAGCTTGGCTACTCCGGCCGTGCCGCTTCGGCATCGCCCGCGGTGGGCTACTCGCACCTGCACCAGGAACAGCAGAAGGCGCTGGTCGATGGCGCATTTGGCAAGCTCAAGGGCTTCGTGCTGACCAAGTAATCAAAAGCCTCTTTTCACACGAACACCCTCAAGAACAAAACGGAGCTCACTCCAAATGTCTATCGTAGAAGTCAAAGTCCCCCAGCTTTCCGAATCCGTGGCCGAAGCCACCATGCTCACCTGGAAGAAGAAGGCCGGCGAAGCCGTCGCCGTCGATGAAATCCTGATCGAGATCGAAACCGACAAGGTCGTGCTCGAAGTGCCCGCGCCCTCGGCCGGCGTGCTGGCTGAAATCGTGCAGCCCGACGGCGCCACCGTGGTGGCCGACCAGCTGATCGCCAAGATCGACACCGAAGGCAAGGGCGCGGCCGCCGCACCCGCGGCAGCGCCCGCTGCCGCCCCGGCGCCTGCCGCTGCACCGGCCCCCGCGGCCGCTGCCGCAGCCGCCGGCGGTTCGAAGTCCGACGTTGCCATGCCCGCCGCCGCCAAGCTGCTGGCCGACAACAACCTGAAGACCAGCGACGTGGCCGGCACCGGCAAGGACGGCCGCGTGACCAAGGGCGACGTGCTCGGCGCCGTGGCTTCGGGCGCCAAGCCCGCCGCCACCGTGGCCGCACCGGCTGCCAAGCCCGCGCTGCCGCAGGTTTCCGCACCCAGCAGCGCGGCCGACCTGGGCGAACGCCCAGAGCAGCGCGTGCCGATGAGCCGCCTGCGCGCCCGCATTGCCGAGCGCCTGCTGCAATCGCAATCGACCAACGCCATCCTCACGACCTTCAACGAAGTGAACATGGCGCCCGTGATGGAACTGCGCAAGCGCTTCCAGGACAGCTTCACCAAGGAACACGGCGTGAAGCTCGGCTTCATGAGCTTCTTCGTGAAGGCCGCGGTGCATGCGCTGAAGAAGTACCCGGTGATCAACGCATCGGTCGACGGCAACGACATCCTGTACCACGGCTACTTCGACATCGGTATTGCCGTCGGTTCGCCGCGCGGCCTGGTGGTGCCCATCCTGCGCAATGCCGACCAGATGAGCTTTGCCGACATCGAGAAGAAGATCGCCGAATACGGCAAGAAGGCGCAAGACGGCAAGCTCGGCATCGAAGAGATGACCGGCGGCACGTTCTCCATCTCGAACGGCGGCACCTTCGGCTCGATGCTCTCGACCCCGATCATCAACCCGCCCCAGTCCGCGATCCTCGGCGTGCACGCCACCAAGGACCGCGCCGTGGTCGAGAACGGCCAGATCGTCATCCGCCCGATGAACTACCTTGCCATGAGCTACGACCACCGCATCATCGACGGCCGCGAAGCCGTGCTGGGCCTGGTCGCCATGAAGGAAGCGCTGGAAGATCCGTCGCGCCTCTTGTTCGACATCTGAGGAGGCTGATCAGATGGCAAACAAACAATTCGACGTCATCGTCATCGGCGGCGGCCCCGGCGGCTACATTGCCGCCATTCGCGCGGCGCAACTCGGCTTCAACGTCGCGTGCATCGACGAGTGGAAGAACGGCAAGGGCGGCCCGGCACCGGGCGGCACCTGCACCAACGTGGGCTGCATTCCGTCGAAGGCGCTGCTGCAATCGTCCGAGCACTTCGAGCAGGCCGGCCACCACTTTGCCGACCACGGCATCAAGGTCGAGGGCCTGGGCCTCGACATCGACAAGATGCTGGCCCGCAAGGACCAGGTCGTGAAGCAGAACAACGACGGCATCCTGTACCTGTTCAAGAAGAACAAGATCAGCTTCTTCCATGGCCGCGGTTCGTTCGTGAAAACCGACGAAACCGGCTACGAGATCAAGGTGGCGGGCGCCGCCGAAGAATCGATCAGCGGCAAGCACATCATCGTGGCCACGGGCTCCAACGCCCGCGCATTGCCCGGTACGCCTTTCGACGAAGAGAACATTCTCTCGAACGACGGCGCGCTGCGCATCGGCGCGGTGCCGAAGAAGCTGGGCCTGATCGGCTCCGGTGTCATCGGCCTGGAAATGGGCTCGGTGTGGCGCCGTCTTGGCGCCGAAGTCACGGTGCTGGAAGCGCTGCCGACTTTCCTCGGCGCGGTGGACGAGCAGATCGCCAAGGAAGCCAAGAAGGCCTTCGATAAGCAGAAGCTCAAGATCGAACTCGGCGTCAAGGTCGGCGAGATCAAGTCGTCCAAGAAGGGCGTGAGCGTTGCCTGGACCAACGCCAAGGGTGAAGCCCAGACGCTCGAGGTCGACAAGCTGATCGTCTCGATTGGCCGCGTGCCCAACACCATCGGCCTGAACGCCGAAGCCGTGGGCCTGAAGCTCGACGAGCGCGGCGCCATTGCCGTGGACGACGACTGCAAGACCAGCCTGCCCAACGTGTGGGCCATCGGCGACGTGGTTCGCGGCCCGATGCTCGCGCACAAGGCCGAGGAAGAGGGCGTTGCGGTTGCTGAGCGCATTGCAGGCCAGCACGGCCACGTCAACTTCAACACGGTTCCGTGGGTCATCTACACCAGCCCCGAGATCGCGTGGGTCGGCCAGACCGAGCAGCAGCTCAAGGCCGCGGGCCGCGCCTACAAGGCTGGCACCTTCCCGTTCCTGGCAAACGGCCGCGCACGCGCACTGGGCGACACGACCGGCATGGTCAAGTTCCTGGCCGATGCCGCAACCGACGAAATCCTCGGCGTGCACATCGTGGGCCCGCAGGCCAGCGAACTGATCTCCGAAGCCGTGGTGGCCATGGAGTTCAAGGCCAGCGCCGAAGACATCGCACGCATCTGCCACGCGCACCCGTCGCTGTCGGAAGCCACGAAGGAAGCGGCACTTGCCGTGGACAAGCGCACGCTGAACTTCTGATCCATTGACCAGCGTTAAAGAGGCCTATGAGGCGGAACTCGCGGTGCGCGGGTTCCAGAGCGATCCCGCGCAACTGCGCGCCGTCGAGGCGCTGGATCGCTGCGCGCGGGAGTGGGCCGACTACAAGGCCCAGCGCTCCAATGCGCTGAAGAAGTTCATCAACCGGCCTGACCTGCCGCGCGGCGTCTACATGTATGGCGGCGTCGGGCGGGGCAAGAGCTTCCTGATGGACCTCTTCTTCAACGCCGTGCCGCTGCGGCGCAAGACGCGCCTGCACTTTCACGAGTTCATGCGCGAGGTGCACCGCGAGTTGCGCGAGCTGCAGGGCACGGTCAATCCGCTCGACGAGCTTGGATTGCGTATTTCCAAGCGCTACAAGCTGATCTGCTTCGACGAGTTCCACGTGGCCGACATCACCGACGCGATGATTCTTCATCGGCTGCTGGTGTCGCTGTTCGAGAACGGCGTGGGCTTTGTCACCACCTCCAATTTCAGGCCCGACGACCTTTACCCCGGCGGGTTGCATCGCGACCGCATCCTGCCTGCGATTGCACTGCTGAACGAGAAGCTCGAAGTGCTGAGCGTGGACAACGGCACCGACTACCGGCGCCGCACGCTCGAGCAACTGCGCATGTACCTCACGCCCAACGATGCGGCGGCCGAGAAGGAAATGCGCAAGGCTTTCGACAAGCTGGCCGAAACGGCCGACGAAAACCCGATCCTGCACATCGAGCAGCGCGAGATCCGCGCAAGGCGCAAAGCGGGCGGCGTGGTCTGGTTCGACTTCAAGACGCTGTGCGGCGGACCCCGCTCGCAGAACGACTATCTCGAAATTGCCAGCCAGTTCCACACCGTGCTGCTCTCCGACGTGCCGCACATGCCGGTGCGCATGGCTTCCGAGGCACGCCGTTTCACCTGGCTGGTCGACGTCTTGTATGACCGGCGAGTCAAGCTCATCATGTCGGCTGAGGTACCGCCGGAGGCGTTGTATACCGAGGGTCCGCTTGCGCATGAATTCCCGCGCACGGTGTCCAGGTTGACCGAAATGCAATCGAGCGAATTCCTCTCCCTGGAGCGCCGGATCGTCGACACTCGACTGACATGAAAAATATCGTTTTCGCCGTGCTGATGAGCTTGGGCAGCCTGCCGCTTTGGGCGCAGTCCAATGCGGCCGCGGGCAGTACCGACTTCGAAGCCGAACGCAGCAGGCTGGCCGCCGAGCGCGCCGCCATCGAGACACGCTTCGAAAAGGAGCGTGCGGCCTGCTACCAGAAGTTCGCTGTCGAAGACTGCCTGCGCGACAGCCGCAGGCGCCGCCGTACCGAAACCGATCACATCAAGCGCCAGGAAACGGCCATCAACGACATCGAGCGCCAGCGGCGCGGTGCGGCTGAACTCGAAAAGCTCGATCAGAAGGCCGCCACGCGGCGCCCGCAAGACACGCCCGAAAAGCAGGACGAGTCCCGCCAGGCGCAAAAAGACCGCGAGCAGCGCGCTGCCGACCACGCGGCGAGCCGTGCCGCCACCGCTGCCGAGGCGGACGAGCGCCGGCGCCAGCTCGAGGCCAAGCAAAGGGCAAACGCCGAGGACCAGGCCAAGGCTGCCCAGCGCCGTGCCGAAGCACCGGCGGAGGTCGAGCGCTTCGAAAGCAAGCAGCAGAAGGCCGCGGAGCGCCGGGCCAGCCGCGAACGGCAGAACGCCGACCGCAGCAAGCCGCGTGGGGCGCCTTTGCCCCCGCCGCCACCGGCATCGCCGGCGTCGTCGCCTTCTCGTTGAGCGCTAGGGGCGAGCGAGCACCGCTCGGCGTCGAAGGTCAGGCTTCGGCTGGAAGCGCTTCGAGTTTCAACACCGCAATGGAGATGTTGTCGCCCGTACCCCGGGCGCGGCGGCGCGCCTCGCCCACGAGGATTTCAACCGCGTCGCGCGGTGGCTCCGCATACAGCACGCTGGCCAGTTCCTCGGGGCTGAAGTAATGCCAGAGCCCGTCGCTGCACGCCATGAGCAGGTCGCCAGGCTGCATTGCGGGAATGTAGTGCGGCTCTATCGGCGGCGGAGTCGTTGTCATCCCCAGGCAGCCCAGGAGAATGTTGCCCTTCGGATGGACGTTGGCCTCGGCCTCGCTGATTTCGCCGCGGTCGATGAGCACCTGCACATACGAGTGGTCGCGCGTGCGCGTGACGAGCTCGCCGTCCTGGAAGTGATAAATGCGGGAGTCGCCCGCGTGAATCCAGGCGCAGTCGCCCCTGGGGTTCATGAGAAAAGCCGCCAGCGTGCTGTGCGGCTCCTGTTCGCTCGACAGGGCCGTGAGCTTGATGACCGTGTGCGCGTCTTCCAGCAATTGCCGCAGCACGGCCGTGGAGCTGTCGCGATCGGGGTGGTAGCGGGTGAAGAGCTGGCGCGCCGTCATCAGCACCTGGTCGGACGCCTTGCGCCCGCCGCTGCGCCCGCCCATGCCGTCGGCAATGACGCCCAGCATGCAGCCCGGCACGCGCGGGTGGCTCATCATCAGCACCTGGTCCTGCTGGTAGGGGCGGTCTCCCTTGTGGAGGCCGGTGGCGGCGGCAAGTCGAAAGCCTAGGGTCATGAGCGCAATGCGCCAATGGCGCGCTTTCTGTCTTCTCGTGAATTCGTGTCAGGACGTATTATCGAGTGAACACGAGTGCGCGCGGAATAAGCTCGCATCGCCCACGTTGGACTCCAATCTCCACTCCCTTTCCCGCCAATTGATCGAGTTGCGCATCGAGCATGCCGACCTTGATGCCACCATCGACCGCCTGGCCGAGGCTTTGCCGCAAGACGAACTCCTGCTGCGGCGGCTGAAGAAGCGCCGCCTCGGGTTGCGCGACCAGATCGTGCGGCTCGAAAACATGCTCGATCCGAGAGAACCCGCGTGACCGACACACTCGAGCACAAGGTGCGCGACGCCTTCGCGCACGGCGGTGCGCTTTCCCATGCCGCCGAGCAGTTTCGCGAACGTTCGGGACAAACCGAAATGGCGCTGGCCGTGGCACGCACCATCGAAAACGGCGGCGTGCTGGTGGTGGAGGCCGGCACCGGTGTGGGCAAGACCTTTTCGTATCTGGTGCCGGCGTTGCTGAGCGGCGAGCGCGTGCTGCTTTCGACCGCCACCAAGACCCTGCAAGACCAACTGTTCGGCCGCGACTTGCCGCGCCTGGTCGAAGCGCTCGAACTGCCGGTGCGAACAGCGCTGCTCAAGGGCCGCGCGAGCTACCTGTGCCTGCACCGGCTCGACCTTGCGCGCCACGACGCATCGCTGCCCGAGCGCGGCAGCCTGCGAACGCTCGCCAAGATCGAGCAATGGTCCAAGGCCACGCGAACGGGCGATCTTGCCGAGTTGCCCGGGCTGGACGAGCGCTCGCCGCTCATTCCGCTGATTACTTCCACGCGCGAGAACTGCCTGGGCGCGCAGTGTCCGCAGTTCAAGCCATGCCACGTCAACCTGGCGCGGCGCGAGGCGCTGGCCGCCGATGTCGTGGTCATCAATCACCACTTGTTCTTTGCGGATCTCGCCGTGCGCGAGACCGGCATGGCGGAGTTGCTGCCGACCGTGAGCGTGGTCGTGTTCGATGAGGCTCATCAGCTCAACGAAACCGGTGTGCAGTTTCTCGGGGCGCAACTCGGCAGCGGCCAAGCGCTCGATTTCGCGCGCGATCTGCTTGGCGCCGGCCTGCAGCATGCGCGCGGACTGGTCGATTGGCAGCAGCTGGCAGCGGCCGTGGAGCGTGCAGCGCGCGAGCTGCGCCTTGCGGTCGGCAAGCAGTGGCCTGGCACCAAACTGCGTTGGGTAGGGCCCTCTCCGGAAGGCATCGATCCGGACATATGGCAGGGCGCGCTCGACGACTTCCAGCACGCATTCGAAATGGCGGCCGAAGGGCTCGATACGGTCAGCGAGATATCGCCCGACTTCGTGCGCCTGTACGAGCGGGCGCAGCAACTCGCCAAGCGCGCGGCGCGGTTCGCGCTGCCTTGCGAGGTCGAATCGGTCCGCTGGGTCGACGTGGGCACGCAATTGCGCCTGGTCGAGTCGCCGCTCGACATTGCCGAGGCGATGCGCACGCGCGTGCTCAAGATCGGCCATGGCGAGCCTGAACTCGATGCCTATGGCGAAGAACAGGAAGACAGCCGCCCGGCGCCGGAAGACAGCGGCCGCGCCTGGATCTTTACTTCTGCCACGCTGGGCGATGAGCCCACGCTACGCTGGTTCACCGAGCCGTGCGGCCTGGGCGATGCCGAAGTGCTGCGGGTGCATAGCCCGTTCGACTATGCCGCCCAAGCGGGGCTCTATGTCCCGCGGGCTTTTCCGAAGCCCAACGATGCTTCTCACAGCGCGCGGGTTGCGCAACTGGCTGCGCGGGGCGCCAGTGAACTCGGCGGGCGCACGCTGGTGCTGACGACCACGCTGCGTGCCTTGCGCACTATCGGCGACGAGATGAAGCAGCAGTTCGAGCGGCTCGAAGCCGACGTGCGGCCCGAGGTGCTGGTGCAGGGCGAACTGCCCAAGCGCGTGCTCATGGACCGCTTTCGCGAAGGCGCGCAGGGCGGCCGTGCGGGTTGCGTGCTGGTGGCGTCGGCATCGTTCTGGGAAGGCTTCGATGCACCGGGCGACGCGCTGCAGTTGGTGGTGATCGACAAGCTGCCGTTTCCTCCGCCCAACGATCCGCTGGTCGAAGCGCGGTCGCAGCGGCTCGAAGCCCAAGGCCGCAGTTCGTTCAGCGACTACTCGCTGCCCGAGGCGGCCGTGGCGCTGAAGCAGGGCGCGGGGCGGCTGATTCGTCGCGAAACGGATTGCGGGGTGCTTGCGATCTGCGACACCCGCCTGGTGGCGATGGGCTATGGCCGGAGGTTGCTGTCCGCATTGCCGCCCATGCGCAGGCTGGAGAGCGAAGCGGATTTCGAGGCCGCCATCAGCGACCTGAAGAATTCGCTATCGGCCTGAAAGGGGGCGCGGAGGGGCAGGGGCCTGCCCTCGTCCTGACGAAGAAAAAGCCCCGAAGGGCTTTGTTCTCTATCGAATTACCAGACTTTCCACCACGGATCGTCCTTGCCCTTGAAGCCACGGGCCAGGTACTCGCTTTGGGGATAGTTGGTGGTCAGCACGCGTTGGGCGTCGTCGCGCAGGTCCTTCATGCCGAGCGCGTCGTAGGAGCGCACGATGATGTACAGCGCTTCTTCGAGTGCGGGCACTTCGCGGTAGTCGGACAGCGCAAGCTGTGCCCGGTTGATGGCCGCGAGGTAGGCGCCGCGCGAGTAGTAGTAGCGTGCCACGTGCACTTCGTACTGCGCGAGCGAGTTGACGATGTAGTTCATGCGCTGGCGCGCGTCGGGGGCGTAGCGCGATGCGGGGAAGCGCGTCACGAGTTCCTTGAACGACTCGAACGATTCCTTGGCCGCCTTCTGGTCGCGTTCGGACAGGTCTTGCCGTGTCAGGAACGAGAACATGCCGAGGTCGTCGTTGAAGTTGATCACGCCCTTGAGGTACAGCGCGTAGTCGAGCGCCGGGCTCGCCGGGTGCAGCTTCATGAAACGGTCGAGCGTGGAAACGGCGTTCGCCTTTTCACCGGCCTTGTACTGCGCGTAGGCCTTTTCGAGCTGGGCCTGTTGAGCGAGCGGCGTACCGGCGGCGCGGCCTTCGAGCTTCTCGTACAAGGGCACGGCCTTGTCGTAGGCGCCGGAGCCGGCTTCGTCCTTGGCTTCGGCGTAAATGCGGTTGGGGCTCCAGCTGGCCGTCTTGTCGGCGGTGGGAGTGGAGGAGCAGCCGGCTGCAAGCAGCGCTGCTGCGCTGAGCGCGATCCAGGAGGGGACCGATAATTTGGCGCGAAACATCACATACGGCTTTCGTGAAACAGTTGCCTTCAATTATATCGACCGACCCCCTGGACCTGGTGGCTGAAACAGCCGAGGGCGAGGAGGGCGCCGATCCGGCCGAATCGAGCGAGCTGCGGCCCTTTGCCATGGGGGCCGCCGAGCATGGCCAGCGGCTGGACCGCGCACTGGCGGCCCTGGTGCCCGAATTTTCTCGCAACTATCTGCAACAGCTGATCGAAGCCGGGGCGGTGGAACTGGAGGGGCGCACGGTCCTGAAGGCATCGGCCACGGTGCGGGCGGGGCAGGCCGGCCGCATCGAACTGCGGCCGACACCGCAAAGCCAGGCGTTCCGGCCCGAGGCCATGGACATCGTGACGGTGCACGAGGACGAGCACCTTCGGATCATCGACAAGCCGGCGGGCCTGGTGGTGCACCCGGCACCGGGCCATTGGAGCGGCACGCTCCTGAACGGGCTGCTGGCGCTCGACCCCAAGGCTTCGCTGCTGCCGCGCGCGGGCATCGTGCACCGGCTCGACCGGGACACCAGCGGGCTGATGGTGGTGGCGCGCACGCGGGCCGCCATGGATGCGATGGTGGCGCTGATTGCAGCGCGCGAGGTCAAGCGGCAATACCTGGCCGTCGGGCACAAGCCCTGGGCGGGCGCAGCCGCCCGGCAGGTCGATGCGCCCATTGGCCGCGATCCGCGCAACCGTTTGCGCATGGCGGTCGTCGATCTGGAGCGCCACGCCGGCAAGACGGCCCGTACCCTCATAGAGCGGCTGGACAGCAATGGGCAGGGCTGTGCCGTGCGGTGCACGCTCGAAACCGGCCGTACGCACCAGATTCGGGTGCACATGGCGTCCATCGGGCATTCGCTGGTCGGCGATGCGCTCTACGGAGGCGCGCCCGCCGCCGGGCTCGAGCGGCAGGCGCTGCATGCCTTCAGGCTGGCGTTCGTGCACCCGGTCACGCAGGCGCCAATGGAGTTCCGTTCCCTTCCGCCGGCCGATCTTGTTCATGCGCTGCAGACCTGGGGGCTGGATTACAATCGCGCCTGACGGCCCGAGGGCCGCGCCGGCCACTCGATGCCGGCCTTGCGTTGCACTCGCCGCGTGCCGGCAACGCCTACTCCTTCCATCCCTGTGAGCCAGCGTCCAACAGACGCCTTTTCCCGGATAACGCGAACCATGAATACGGCGGATGCCAAGCGCATTCTAGAAACCGCCTTGATCTGTTCGAGCCAGCCGCTGCCAGTGCGCGACATGCGCGTGCTGTTCGACGACGAGCTGGGCGTGGACACCATCAAGGTGCTGTTGCTTGAACTGCAGGAAGACTGGGCGCAACGCGGCCTGGAGCTGGTGAACGTCGCCAGCGGCTGGCGCTTTCAAAGCCGGCCCGAGATGCGCGACCACCTCGATCGCCTGCACCCAGAGAAGCCGCCGCGCTACACGCGGGCCGCCCTCGAAACCCTGGCCATCATTGCCTATCGCCAACCGGTCACGCGCGGCGACATGGAAGACATTCGCGGCGTCACCATCAATTCCCTCATCTTGAAGCAGCTCGAGGACCGCGGCTGGGTCGAGGTGATCGGCCATCGTGAAACCGTGGGCCGGCCGGCGCTCTACGCCACCACGCGGCAGTTTCTCGACGATCTCGGCCTGGCCTCGCTGGACCAGTTGCCGCTGATCGAAACGCCGGCCCAGCAGGCCGCATTGGTCGACGCGCTCGACCAGGCCTCGGGCAACCAGCCCGGCCTGCCGATGGAAATCGCCGGCGAGTCCGAGTCCGATGCCGACGCTTCCGCTGCGACGGATGCGGCGCTGGAAGCAGAATTGACCTTGCCCGGCGCCGACGGTCCCGAGGCAACGGAAAACCAGGCGCAAGACGAGTTGCAGGCCGCCGAGGCGCACGCCGAAGTGCTCGATGCGGCTGAAGCCATCGAAGCGGTCGACGCCGCCGCCGCGCAATTTGCCGAAAACGCGGCCCTGCCCGAAGAGCCTTCGGAAATCCCCGCCCTCCAGGAAATCGAGCCTCCCGTTGCGCTCGAGTCCGAAGAAGTCCCGTCGCCCGACGAGACCGATCCCCACGCTGTTTCTCCCGGAAAAACCTCATGAGCCCCTCCGACACCGACGACGCGGCAATCGTGCCGGTCCAGCCCGAATCCGATAAAAAAGAGGCGGTCACGGCAGTGTCCGGCCCTGCTTCGGATGCCGATGCTGGCGCATCCGCTCCAGCCGCCGGCGAGGGGGAAGCTCCCAAGAAAAAGCGTGCTCCGCGCCGCAAGAAGACCGTAGAACCGGCTGCAGAGGGCGAAGCCGCAGCAGCACCTGCGGAAAGTTCCGAGCCGGTGATCGAAGCCGCTGCTGAAGCAGCCCCCGCAGCAGCTCCCGCTTCGGCGCCAATCCCTGCCGCCCCCCTCAAGGCTCCCGCCCCGGTTGCAGCGGCTGAACAGCGCGAAGAGCGTCGCGAGGAAGAGGGCGCTCGAGGCCAGTACGACGACGAAGAAGAGGAAGACGAGCCCGACGAGGAAGAGGACGACCTCGACCGCGCACGCCGTGCCGCCGAGCGCGAGCAGCGCAATGCGCTGCCGCCCGAGCCGATCCGTTTCGCGGACGTCATTTCAGGCCAGTTCGACGCCGACGAGGAGAGTCCCGAAGTCCCGCCGCTCAAGCGCGTGCTGCTGCCGGAGGCCGACTCGCCCAAGCTGCACAAGGTTCTGGCGCAGGCGGGCCTCGGTTCGCGGCTCGAAATGGAAGCGCTGATTCTCCAGGGCCGCATTTCGGTCAATAACGAACCGGCCCACATCGGCCAGCGCATCCAGTACGGCGACCAGGTCAAGATCAACGGCAAGCCCATTCGCTACCGCATCGCGCCGCCTCCGCCGCGCGTCATCGCGTACCACAAGCCCGTGGGCGAGGTCGTGACCCACGACGATCCGCAGAACCGCCCCACGGTGTTCCGCAAGCTGCCGCGCCTGCAGCAGGGCAAGTGGCAATCGGTCGGCCGGCTCGACCTGAACACCGAAGGCTTGCTGCTGTTCAGCAGCTCCGGCGATCTGGCCAACCAGTTGATGCATCCCCGCTTCGGCCTGGAGCGCGAATACGCCGTGCGCGTGCTCGGTGCGCTCAGTGCCGACGAAAAGAAGAAGCTGCTCGAAGGCGTGCGCCTCGACGATGGCATGGCCCAGTTCGGCACCATCGAAGAGGGCGGCGGCGAAGGCTCGAACTGCTGGTACCGCGTCACCATTTCCGAAGGCCGCAACCGCGAGGTGCGGCGCCTGTTCGAATCGGTCGGTCACGCGGTCAGCCGCCTGATCCGCATCCGCTACGGCGCCATGGTGCTTCCGCGCGGGCTGAAGCGCGGCGCCTGGATGGAGCTCGACGAGCGCGACATCAGCGCTTTGTTCCAGGCATCGGGCGGTGGCGCACCGCGCCCGCAGCAGCAACGCGGGCCGGGGGGGCAAGACGGTCCCGGTGCCGGAGGCGGCCGCAACGGGCGCAACAAGAAGCGCCGCGGCAACAACCGCAACGCCGGCGGCGCACAGCAGCAGCCCCGCGACATGCGCGATGACGGCCGCGAGGCGCCCATTCCGAATCCGCTCGGCGAAGGCCGGCCGCCGCGCGGAGAGCGCGGGGGGCGCGGCAATCGAGGTGGTAGTGGCGGCGGCAACGCTGGCATGCCGCCGCAAGGCCGCCGTGGCAACAACAACAACAACCGTGGCAATCGCCAGGGCGAGGAGCGTCCCCCAAGCGGCGCGAATCAGCCCGATCCGATGAAGACCTCGCTCGGGTACATCGGCGCCGACAGCTTCTCGCGCCAGCGCAAGGAGCAGCGCCAGGGCCCTGGCCGCCGTGGCGGCGGTCCGGCAGGCGGCGGCTTCGGCGGGCAGGGCGGCCCGGGCGGAAACCGCCGCCGCGGGCGCTGAAAGCCAGCTTGCCAAGCGCAGCCTTTCGCGGGGTTTTCACCAAGGCCCCGGGCTGCGCCGGTTAAAATCAGAGGCTTTGTCGCCGTAGAGTGCAACATATTCGTTGCAGCCGTGACAAAACACTTCAAAATCAAAGCTCAGGAAGCACTTCAATGGCTATCGAACGTACCCTCTCCATCATCAAGCCCGACGCCGTTGCAAAGAACGTCATCGGCAAGATCGTTTCCCGCTTCGAAGCTGCCGGCCTCAAGATCGTCGCCGCCAAGCTGGTGCACCTCTCGCGCAACGAAGCCGAGCAGTTCTACTCGGTCCACAAGGAGCGTCCTTTCTTCAAGGACCTCGTCGAGTTCATGATCTCCGGCCCCGTGTTCGTGCAAGTGCTCGAAGGCGAGAACGCAATCGCCAAGAACCGCGACCTGATGGGCGCCACCGACCCGAAGAAGGCCGCCCCCGGCACCATTCGCGCCGACTTCGCCGACAGCATCGACGCCAACGCCGTGCACGGTTCGGACGCTCCGGAAACCGCAGCGAACGAAGTGGCCTTCTTCTTCGCCGGCCTCAACGTCTACGCGCGCTGAAGCCGTATCCCGGCTGATTTCATGACCACGGCCAACCTGCTCGAATTCGATCTCGAGGGGCTGGCTGCGTTCTGCGAAAAGCTCGGCGAGAAGCGATTCCGCGCCACGCAGCTGTTCCGCTGGATCCACCAGCGTGGCGCCAGCGACTTTGCCCAGATGACCGATCTGGCCAAGTCGCTGCGCGAGAAGCTCGCCACAACCGCTCGCGTCGAGGCCCTCGCGGTTCTCACGCAGCACGAATCCAAGGACGGCACGATCAAGTGGCTGTTCGACGTCGGCGACGGCAATGCCGTCGAAGCCGTATTCATTCCCGAAGACGACCGCGGCACGCTGTGCGTGTCGTCCCAAGCCGGCTGTGCGGTGGGTTGCCGCTTTTGCTCCACGGGGCACCAGGGCTTCAGCCGCAACCTGAGCACGGGCGAAATCGTCGCCCAGCTGTGGTTTGCCGAGCACTTCCTGCGCAAGCACCTGAAACGCGACGAGCGCGTCATTTCCAACGTGGTGATGATGGGCATGGGCGAGCCGCTGCAGAACTATTCGGCGCTGGTGCCGGCGCTGCGCACCATGCTCGACGACAACGCCTATGGGCTGTCGCGCCGCCGGGTGACCGTCTCGACCTCCGGCGTCGTGCCGATGATCGACCGTCTGGGCGCCGATTGCCCCGTAGCCATGGCCGTGTCGCTGCACGCACCCAACGATGCCCTGCGCGACGATCTCGTGCCGCTCAATCGCAAGTACCCCATCGCAGAACTGATCGAGGCCTGCAAGCGCTACCTGGCGCATGCGCCGCGCGACTTCATCACCTTCGAGTACTGCATGCTCGACGGCGTGAACGACCAGCCCGAGCATGCGCGGCAACTGGTGGAGCTCGTTCGCACGCATGGCATTTCGTGCAAGTTCAACCTGATTCCATTCAACCCGTTTCCGGCCTCGGGCCTGCTGCGTTCGCCGCAGCCGCGGGTGCTGGCGTTTGCCAAGACGCTGAGCGAGGCCGGCCTCGTGACCACCGTGCGCAAGACGCGCGGCGACGACATCGACGCGGCCTGCGGACAGCTGGCCGGCGACGTGAAGGACCGCACGCGCGCCGCCGAACGCATGGCCCAGCGCCGTGCCGTGTCGGAGCGCCCTGTCGTTTTGCATCCGGTTCGAAAGACCACCCCCCAGGAGCACTGATTCAATGAGCATGGCCTTTCCGATGACCACCGCGAGCGCGCAGCGGCTGCTGGCTGCAAGCTTTGCCGGTGTGGCCGTGGCGTTTCTGCTCGGGGGCTGCGTCAACACGCGGACCACCACCACCAGCCTGGCCGACACCAGCTCGGGCAAGGGCGCGGAGATCGTCACCGAGTCGGATGAAAGCAGCCGCCAGCGCCGCGCGCGGCTGCGGCTGGAGTTGGCCTCCGGCTACTTCGAGCACGGTCAGAACACCGTTGCGCTCGACGAAATCAAGCAGGCACTGGTCGCCGACCCCAATTACGCGGATGCCTACAGCCTTCGGGGCCTCGTCTACATGCGGCTCGAGGACGCCGGCATGGCCGAAGACAGCTTCCGCCGCGCCATTGCCATCAACCCGCGCGATCCCAACGTGCGGCACAACTACGGCTGGCTGCTGTGCCAGCAGAACCGCTACGGCGACGCAGCCCAGCAGTTCAGCGCCGCGCTCGCGGTGCCGAGCTACACCGACCGGGCCAAGACGCTCATGACGCAGGGCGTTTGCCAGCTCAAGGCCGGCCAGCGTCCGGAGGCGGAGCGCAGCCTCATGCAGGCCTATGAGATCGACGCCGGCAATCCGGTGGTCGGATTCAATCTGGCCTCGCTGCTGGCGCAGCGCGAAGAATGGTCGCGCGCGCAGTTCTACATTCGCCGCGTCAACAACAGCCCCTCGGCCAGTGCCGAGACGCTGTGGCTCGGCATCAAGATCGAACGACGGCTCAACAACCGCGAGGCAGTTGCGCAGTTGGGAGGGCAACTGCAACGGCGCTTTCCGCAGTCCCGGGAGGCAATAGCGTACGAGCGCGGGAATTTCAATGACTGAACGGGTTTCGGAGTTCGGCACTTCCGCGGCACTGCCGCTCGAGGAAGGCGACATCACGCACAAGACGGCCGGCGACATGCTTCGCGAGGCGCGCGAGGCCCATGGCCTGCATATCGAAATGGTGGCTGCGGCGCTGAAGGTGCCGCCGCAGAAGCTTATGGCGCTGGAGGCGGACGATATCGATTCGCTGCCCGATCCGGTCTTTGCACGCGCGCTGGCAAGCAGCGTCTGCCGCGCCTTGCGTATCGATTCCGCTCCCGTGCTGGCAAAGCTGCCGGGAGCGCAGCGCGCACCGCTGGCAACGGCCGACCGCACGCTCAAGAGCAACATCGTTTCCGGCACGCCGCGCTGGAACGGCAGCCGCTCCAACGGCCTTCCATCGCGCGCATTGCTGATCGTCGTCGCCTTGCTGCTGGTTGGGGCAGCGGTGCTGTTCTGGCTGCCGCAATCGGCTTTCGACCAGATCGGGGCTGCCGTTTCGCGATGGACCGCGCGCGGCGAAACCGAAACAGGCTCGGTCACCGAGGCGCCTGCAGTCGCAGCGGCTCCAGGCGGAGCATCCGTCATCGAGAACGCGCCGGTGTCGCCTGTACCGCCTGCGGCAACTGGCCCGGCAACTGCGGCGCCCGGAGCGCCTGCGGCAGCACCTGCCGTACCGGGTGCGCCATCCGCCACGGCCTTGCCCGCGGCCAATGCGGCTGCCACCGTTGCGGCGCCATCTGCCGCTGCCGGCGGCGGCCAGCCGCTGGTTTTCGTCGCGCGCGAAGACTGCTGGATCACAGTGACCGAGGCGGGCGGCAAGCAGTTGCTGCGCCGCATCGTGCAAGCCGGCGAAACCGTGGGGTTGTCCGGCGCGCTGCCGCTGTCAGTGGTGGTCGGGCGCGCTTCGGCGGTCGATGTGCAAGTGCGCGGAAAGCCCTACGATCTGAAGCCGGTCACGCGCGGCGGCGGCGTGGCGCGTTTCGAGGTGACATCTTGACCGACTGCACTCCTCAACCCATTGAATCGGCGGCGCCCAAGGCGCGCCGCTCGCGCCAGGCCCAGGTGGTCTGGGGTGCGCGCACCGTCACGGTTGGCGGCGACGCGCCCGTGCGCGTGCAATCCATGACCAACACCGACACGGTCGATGCCATCGGCACGGCCATCCAGGTGAAGGAGCTCGCCACCGCGGGTTCGGAAATGGTGCGCATCACGGTCAACACGCCCGAGGCCGCGGCCCAGGTGCCCTACATCCGCGAGCAGCTCGACCGCATGGGCATCGACGTGCCGCTGATCGGCGACTTTCATTACAACGGGCACCGCCTGCTGACCGACTATCCGGCATGCGCCGAGGCGCTCAGCAAGTACCGCATCAATCCCGGCAACGTGGGCAAGGGCGACAAGCGCGACCGCCAGTTCGGCCAGATGATCGATGCCGCCATGCGGTGGAACAAGCCCGTGCGCATCGGTGTGAACTGGGGCAGCCTCGACCAGGAACTGCTTGCCAGCCTGATGGACATCAACAGCCAGCGCGCCGAACCTTGGGACGCCAAGCAGGTGATGTACGAGGCGCTGATCACCTCGGCCATCGAATCCGCCAAGCTGGCCGAATCGATGGGTATGGCCGGCAACCAGGTCATCCTGTCGTGCAAGGTGAGCGGTGTGCAAGACCTGATCTCGGTCTACCGCGAACTTGCCCGTCGCTGCGAATACCCGCTGCACCTGGGGCTTACCGAAGCCGGCATGGGCACCAAGGGCACGGTGGCCTCGGCCACGGCGCTTTCGATCCTGTTGCAAGAAGGCATCGGCGACACGATTCGCGTGTCGCTCACGCCGCAGCCGGGCGAGTCGCGCACGCAAGAGGTGCTGATCGCCAATGAAATTCTCCAGGCACTGGGCCTGCGCGTGTTCGTGCCGAGCGTAACGGCCTGCCCGGGCTGCGGCCGCACCACGAGCACCACTTTCCAGGAACTCGCCAAGCAGATCGACGACTACCTGCGCATGCAGATGCCGGTGTGGCGCAAGAAATATCCGGGCGTCGAAACCATGAAGGTGGCCATCATGGGCTGCATCGTGAACGGCCCCGGCGAAAGCAAGCACGCCGACATCGGCATCAGCCTGCCCGGCACCGGCGAAGCACCCGCGGCACCAGTGTTCATCGACGGCGAAAAGGCCCTCACGCTGCGCGGCGACAATATCGCCAACGAGTTCCATCAGCTCGTCGAAAACTACATCGAAAAGCGCTTTGGCGGCGAGCACGCCGCCGTGGCCTGACACCTCCGCAGACTCATGGCTGAAAAATTGAATGCCGTCAAAGGCATGAACGACATATTGCCGCCCGAATCGGCGCGCTGGGAGTGGCTGGAGGCCACCGTGCGCGACCTGATGGGGCGCTTTGCATACCGCAACGTGCGTACGCCGATCCTGGAGCGCACGGCCCTGTTCGTGCGCGGCATCGGCGAAGTGACCGACATCGTCGAGAAGGAGATGTACTCCTTTGAAGATCGCGCCGACAAGCACGGCAAGTTCGAGCATCTGACCATGCGCCCCGAAAACACCGCAGGCCTGGTGCGCGCGGTAATCGAGCACAACATGCTGTACGAAGGCCCCAAGCGGCTCTGGTACACCGGACCGATGTTCCGCCGCGAGAACGTGCAGCGCGGGCGCTTCCGCCAGTTCCACCAGATCGGTGCGGAAGCCCTGGGCTTTACAGGCCCTGACGTCGATGCGGAGCTGATCCTGCTGGCCAACGCGCTCTGGAAGGCCATTGGCTTGATCGACGTGCGGCTCGAACTCAACAGCCTGGGCCAGCCCGCCGAGCGTGCACTGCACCGCGCTCAGCTCATTGCCCATTTCGAGAAGCATGCCGACAAGCTCGACGAGGACGGCAAGCGCCGCCTGCACAGCAATCCGCTGCGCATTCTCGACACCAAGAATCCGGCAATGAAGGACGTGGTCGAATCGGCGCCGAAGCTGATCGACTTTCTCGGGGCTGAATCGCTTGCGCACTTCGAGGGGCTGCAAGCCATCCTCAAGGCCAACGACATCGCATTCACGATCAACCCGCGTTTGGTGCGCGGGCTCGACTACTACAACCTCAGCGTGTTCGAGTTCGTGACCGACCGGCTAGGTTCGCAGGGAACGGTGTGTGCCGGCGGCCGCTACGACGACCTGATTGCGCAAATCGGCGGCAAGCCGGCGCCGGCCGTGGGATGGGCTATGGGCGTCGAGCGCGTGCTCGATCTGCTGAAGGAGCAGGGCGCCGAGGTTTCCGCGCCCGCACCCGATGCCTATGCCGTAGTGCCAGACGCTGCGTCGATGCCTGTGGTGTTGCGTACCCTGCAGCAGCTGCGGGAGTCGGGTGTCAGCGTGCAGATGCATGCGGCTACTGCGGACGGCCTGAGCAGCTTCAAGGCGCAGATGAAGAAAGCCGATGCCAGCGGTGCCACCTATGCGCTGATTTTCGGCGCCGATGAACTTGCGCGCGGCGAAGTGACTCTCAAGTCGTTGCGCGACGGAAGCGGTGCGCAGAGCGCCCGCGCTCTTGCCGAAGTGGCCACCTGGGCCGCCACCCTACAATCGCCGGCTCCCAACATCTGATACGCATGGCAACCCATCTCGATCTCGACGAACAGGAACAGCTCGACCAGCTCAAGCATTTCTGGAACACCTACGGCACCCTGATCACCTGGGTGGTATTGCTTGCGGCCGGCGCCTTCGTGGCCTGGAACGGCTGGCAATATTTCCAGCGCAGCAAGGCGGCGCAAGCCGCTGCGCTCTACGACGAGGTCGAGCGCAGCGCGCAGTCCGGCGACGTGGAACGCATCCAGCGCGTGCTGGGCGACATGAAAGAACGCTTCGCCAAGACGGCCTATGCGCAGCAGGCCGGCCTTCTCGCAGCCAAGGCGCTGTACGAGAAGGGCAATCTGGACGCTTCGCGCGCAGCCCTTGGCTGGGTCGCCGAAAGCGCTGTCGACCCGGGCTACAAGGCGGTTGCCAAGCTCCGGCTGGCGGCCGAGCTGCTCGACAGCAAGTCGTACGACGAAGCGCTCAAGCAACTCACCGGCGACGTGCCCAAGGAATTCGAGCCGCTCGTGGCCGATCGCAAGGGCGATATCTACATGGCCCAGGGCAAGCGCAACGAAGCGCAAGCCGAATACCGCAAGGCATGGACCGGCCTTGGCGCGACGTCCGACTACCGGCGTCTCGTCGAATTCAAGCTCAATGCCTCCGGCGTCGATCCGAAGAGCCTGGCACCCGTGATCACGGTCACGCCGGCAGCCCCCCAAAAATCCTGATCGCATCGCACTATGAATTTCAAGCGTTTCATGCCTGAGTCGTCTGTCCTGCGTGCGGGTTCGGCTATTGTCTTGGTAGCAATGCTGGCCGCTTGCTCCGGCACCGGCAAGCCCAAGCCGGCCGAACTGCCTCCGAATCCCGCCTTGTTCGGGGTGCGCCAGGCCTGGAACGTGCGCATTCCCGCCGTGAGCTTCCCGCTCGCGGTCGATGTCAGCGGCGACATCGTGACCGTGGCAGGCACCGACGGGACCGTGGTAGCGATCGATGCCCGTGCCGGCCGCGAAACCTGGCGCGGCAACGTCGGCGCCAAGCTGGCGGCAGGCGTCGGCAGCGACGGTTCGCTGGCCGCAGTCGTCACCGCTGACAACGAACTGGTCGCCATCGAAGGCGGCAAGGTCCTCTGGAAGCAGCGCCTCTCGGCCCAGGCCTTTACCGCGCCGCTGGTGGCGGGCCGGCGTGTCTTCGTGCAAACGGCCGACCGCAGCATCAGCGCCTGGGACGGCCAGAGCGGCCGCCGCCTCTGGCTGCAGCAGCGCACCGCCGAAAACCTCGTGCTCAAGAAGTCGGGCGTGCTGATCGCGGTGGGCGACACGCTGGTGTCGGGCATCGGCGGCCGCCTGGTCGGCATGAATCCCGGCAACGGCACCTCGCGCTGGGAAGCGCCGATTGCCGCACCCCGCGGCACCAACGACGTCGAGCGCCTGGTCGACCTGACCGGCAGCGTGAGCCGTGTCGGCGACACCGTTTGCGCCCGGGCTTATTACGCCAACGTCGGATGCGTCGACACCGTGCGCGGCCAGTTGCTCTGGACCAAGCCCGCTTCCGGCGCTGAAGGCGTGAGCGGTGACGATAGCTTTGTGTACGGCACCGAATCGGACGGCAGCGTCACGGCGTGGCGCCGCGCCGATGGCGAGCGCGCCTGGCAATCGACCCGCTTCAAGAACCGCGTCCTGACCGGCCCGCTGGCCGTGGGGCGTTCGCTGGTCATCGGCGAAAGCACCGGCACGCTGCACTTCGTCTCGCGCGAAGACGGCTCGTTGCTCAATCGGGTCACGCCCGACGGCTCCGCCATCGGCGTAACCCCGGTGATGGCCGGCAATACGGTTGTCGTCGTGACGGCCAACGGCGGTGTGTTTGGCTATCGCCCTGAATAACTTTTTCGAAGGCCCGCCCATGAAAACCGCGCCAATGAAAGGCCGGCCATGAAGCCGGTCGTGGCCCTGGTCGGGCGTCCCAACGTCGGCAAGTCGACCCTTTTCAACCGCCTGACGCAGACGCGCGACGCCATCGTCGCCGACTTTGCGGGGCTCACGCGCGACCGCCACTACGGCAACGGCCGCCTGGGCAAGCACGAGTTCATCGTGATCGACACCGGCGGTTTCGAGCCCGATGCCGGCAGCGGCATCTACAAGGAAATGGCCAAGCAGACGCGGCAGGCCGTGGCCGAGGCCGACGTGGTGATCTTCGTGGTCGACGCGCGCGAAGGCCTTTCGGCGCAAGACCACGACATTGCCAACGAATTGCGCAGGCTGGGCAAGCCGTGCGTGCTGGCGGCCAACAAGGCCGAAGGCATGCATGACGGCACCAAGCTCGTCGACTTCTACGAGCTGGGCTTTGGCGACGTGCACGGCGTTTCCGCCGCGCACGGGCAGGGCATGCGCGACCTGGTCGAACTGGCGCTCGCGCCGCTCAACCTGCCCGATCCCGAAGACGACACCGACGAAGACGACGTCAACAAGCCGATCAAGCTGGCCGTGGCCGGACGGCCCAACGTGGGCAAGTCCACGCTGATCAACACCTGGCTTGGCGAAGAGCGCCTGGTGGCCTTCGACATGCCTGGCACTACCCGCGATGCCATTTCGGTGCCGTTCGAGCGCAACGGCCAGCGCTTCGAGCTCATCGACACGGCCGGCCTTCGCCGCAAGGGCAAGGTGTTCGAGGCGATCGAGAAGTTCTCAGTGGTCAAGACGCTGCAGGCCATCGAGTCGGCCAACGTGGTGCTGCTGCTGCTCGATGCCACCCAGGGCGTGACCGACCAGGACGCGCACATTGCCGGCTACATCCTCGAAAGCGGACGGGCGGTGGTGATTGCCATCAACAAGTGGGACGCGGTCGACAGCTACCAGCGCGAGCAGATCCAGCGCCAGATCGAAACCCGCCTGCCGTTCCTCAAGTTCGCATCGCTGCATTTCATCTCGGCCATCAAGCGCCAGGGCCTCGGCCCAGTGTGGCAGGCGATTGCGCAGGCCCACAAGTCGGCCACCCGCAAGATGTCCACGCCCGTGCTGACGCGGCTGCTGCTGGAGGCGGTGCAGTTCCAGTCGCCCAAGCGCGCTGGCATGTTCCGCCCCAAGCTGCGCTATGCGCACCAGGGCGGCATGAACCCGCCGGTGATCATCATCCACGGCAATTCGCTGGAGCACGTGACCGAGGCGTACAAGCGCTTTCTCGAAGGGCGCTTCCGCAAGGAATTCGACCTTGTGGGCACGCCCTTGCGCATCCAGTTCAAAAGCTCGCAGAATCCATTTGCGGACAAGGACGACTGAGCGCGCTTGGCGACCGATGGCAGCCAATGAACTGCGGCTGCGCCGGAAGTTCCGCCTTTTGAGAGACGTTATTTTTCAAAGGCTTTTGACCCCGCCTGCTGCGGCGCAGAAACCCTGTGTTAAGGTCATCTCTCCAACAACTACTCTTGAACACGGAGAATATCGTGAGCAATAAAGGGCAACTTCTACAAGACCCGTTTCTGAACACCCTGCGTCGCGAGCATGTGCCGGTTTCCATTTACTTGGTGAACGGTATCAAGCTGCAGGGCCAGATCGAGTCTTTCGACCAGTACGTCGTGTTGCTTCGCAACACGGTGACACAAATGGTCTACAAGCACGCCATTTCCACTATCGTGCCGGGTCGTGCCGTCAACTTCTCGGCTGCCGAGAACGACGACGCCGCAGCCTGATCGCGCGGAGCGCGGCGGTACCCACCGCCGCGCTTTTTCCATATTTGACCCCGCTTGTCTGAACTGAACTCCCGCCAGGAAGGCGCCGCCGTTCTCGTCGGCGTCGATTTCGGGCTGCCCCATTTCGACAGCGAACTCGAGGAACTCGGCCTGCTCGCACAGACCGCAGGCCTGGAACCTGTCGCCCGACTCATCTGCAAACGCAAGGCGCCCGACGCAGCGCTCTTCGTCGGAAGCGGCAAAGCCGATGAAATCAAGGAACTGGCTGCGATGCACCAGGCCAGCGAGGTCATCTTCGACCAGTCGCTGAGCCCCGCGCAGCAGCGCAATCTCGAGCGTCAGCTCGACGTGGCGGTGTACGACCGCACCTTCCTCATTCTGGAAATCTTCGCGCAGCGCGCCCGCTCCCACGAGGGCAAGCTGCAGGTCGAGCTGGCGCGGCTGCAATACCTCAGCACGCGCCTGGTTCGCCGCTGGTCCCACCTCGAGCGCCAGACTGGCGGCGCGGGTGTGCGTGGCGGCCCCGGCGAAAAGCAGATCGAACTCGACCGCCGGATGATCAGCGAGTCGATCAAGCGCACGCGCGAGCGCCTCGCCAAGGTGCAGAAGCAGCGCGGAACACAGCGCCGCCAACGCGAGCGCCGTGAGACCTTCAACATCTCGCTCGTGGGCTACACCAACGCAGGCAAGTCTTCGCTGTTCAATGCGCTGGTGAAGGCGCGCGCGTATGCGGCCGACCAGCTTTTTGCAACGCTCGACACCACCACGCGCAACCTGTACCTGGGCGACGCCCGCCGGCAGGTCTCCATCTCCGACACCGTCGGCTTCATTCGCGACCTGCCTCACGGCCTGGTCGACGCATTCAAGGCCACCCTGCAGGAAGCGGTCGATGCCGACCTGCTGCTGCACGTGGTCGATGCTTCCAACCCGCATTTCCCCGAGCAGATGGCCGAGGTTCAATCGGTTCTTCGCGACATCGGGGCCGATGCCGTTCCGCAGCTTCTGGTGTTCAACAAGCTCGACGCTCTTGAAACTGCACAGCATCCGCTGCATCTGCAGGACGAGATGGAAATCGACGGCGTGCAGGTTCCGCGCATCTTCCTGAGTGCGCGAAGCGGCGAGGGCGTTCCCCTGCTGCGAGCCGAACTGGCCCGCCGGTCGGGTTCCGTGGGCGATACGATGACCCCAGAAGCCGACACTGAATTGCACGATACCGCCAATTGATTGGGCACAATCCCGCCACTGACAAGAGAACGAAGCGAATGAATGCAAAGCCAGCGTGGAGAGGGTTTCTGGGCATGTTCAACCTGAACGATGGCCGGTGGGGGCGTGGCGATGAGCCCGCATCCAACGGCGAGCGCCCGACCGGCAACCGACCTCCCGACGCCGACCCACCGGGCGCCCCGACGCCCCCGCCTTCGGGCAACAGCAACCAGAACAACGGCAACCGTCCTCGCGGGCAGGGCCCTAACCAGGGGCCGCCCGATCTGGACGAACTCTGGCGCGACCTCAATCGCAAGCTCGGCGGCTTCTTCGGCGGTAAGGGCGGCGGCAATCGCCCCAGCGGCAACGATGGTGGCGGCAACGGCTACAGGCCCGACATGAAGAATGCGGGCTTCGGCATCGGCCTCGTGGCCATCGTGGCCGTTCTCATCTGGCTGGGTACCGGCTTCTTCATCGTGAACGAAGGCCAGCAGGCCGTGGTCACCCAGTTCGGCCGCTACAAGGCGACGGTGGGCGCGGGCTTCAACTGGCGCCTGCCGTACCCGATCCAGCGCCACGAAGTGGTCGTGGTCACGCAGATCCGCTCCACCGACGTGGGCCGCGACGCCATCGTGCGCTCCACCGGCCTGCGCGAGTCGGCCATGCTGACCGAGGACGAGAACATCGTCGAAATCAAGTTTGCCGTGCAGTACCGCCTGAGCGATGCACGCGCCTACCTGTACGAAAGCAAGTCGCCCACCGAAACCGTGGTGCAGGTGGCCGAAACCGCTGTGCGCGAAGTGGTCGGCAAGATGAAGATGGATGCGGCCTTGGCCGAGGAGCGCGACCAGATCGCGCCTCGCGTGCGTACGCTGATGCAGACCATCCTCGACCGCTACAAGGTTGGTGTCGAGGTGGTCAACATCAACTTGCAGCAGGGTGGCGTTCGCCCGCCCGAGCAGGTGCAGTCCGCATTCGACGACGTGCTCAAGGCCGGCCAGGAACGCGAGCGCGCCAAGAACGAAGCCCAGGCCTATGCCAACGACGTGGTGCCGCGTGCAACGGGTACCGCATCGCGCCTGAAGGAAGAGTCCGAGGCGTACAAGGCGCGCATCGTGGCGCAGGCACAAGGCGATGCCGGCCGGTTCTCGGCCGTACTGGCCGAATACCAGAAGGCGCCGCAGGTCACGCGCGACCGCATGTACACCGACGCCATGCAGCAGATCTACGCCAGCACCACCAAGGTGCTGGTCGATACCAAGCAAGGCTCCAACTTGCTGTACCTGCCGCTCGACAAGCTCATGCAGATGAGCGGCAACAACCAGGCAACGCCGGTCGATGCAGCCAGCCCCAGCGTGGCCGGCACTGCGCCCGCCCAGTCCTCGGTGATTCCCGTGGCCCCCGCCGCCGGCGACAACCGCGCCCGCGACGGCCGTTCGCGCGACCGCGACGTGCGTTGAAAAGGCTAAGAAGAACATGAACAGAATCGGATTCATCGCCTCGTCGATCCTCGTGCTGCTGGTGCTGCTGAGCTCGACCCTCTTCGTGGTCGACCAGCGCCAGTTTGGCGTGGTGTACGCCCTGGGGCAGATCAAGCAGGTCATTACCGAGCCGGGCTTGCATTTCAAGCTGCCGCCGCCGCTGCAGAACGTCTCGTACATCGACAAGCGCCTGCTCACGCTGTCCAGTCTCGACACCGAGCCGATGCTCACAGCCGAGAAGCAGCGCGTGGTGATCGACTGGTATGTGCGCTGGCGCATCACCGATCCGCAGGCCTACATCCGCAACGTCGGCCTCGACGAGAGCGCGGGCGCCACGCAGCTCAATCGCGTGGTTCGCAACGCCTTCCAGGAAAACATCAACAAGCGCACCGTGCGCGACCTGATCTCCGTGCGCCGCGAGGCCCTCATGTCCGACGTGCAGCGCGAAGTGCTGGCCGTGGTGAAGGGCGCCAAGCCCTGGGGCGTGGACGTGATCGACGTGCGCATCACGCGTGTCGACTACGTGGAAGCGATCACCGAATCGGTCTACCGCCGCATGGAGGCCGAGCGCAAGCGCGTGGCCAACGAGCTGCGTTCGACCGGTTTCGCCGAAGGCGAAAAGATCCGTGCCGACGCCGACCGCCAGCGCGAAGTGATCGTGGCCAACGCCTACCGCGACGCCCAGAAGATCAAGGGCGAGGGCGATGCCCAGGCCGCCGCCGCCTACAGCGAGGCCTTTGGCCGCGATGCGCAGTTCGCCCAGTTCTACCGCAGCCTAGAAGCCTACAAGCAGAGCTTCAACAAGAAGAGCGACGTGATGGTGCTCGACCCGTCGTCCGATTTCTTCCGCGCCATGCAGAGCGCCGGCACGCCAGCAGGCAACGCGCCGCGCCGCTGATCCGGCGGCCGGCTTCGTCGTGAGTGCCGAGATCTTCTGGAGCGCGCTGGCGCTCGTGCTGGTGATCGAAGGCATCCTGCCTTTCGTGTCGCCGGGCGGGTGGCGGCGCGGCTTCGGCCAGCTGATGCAGCTGCGCGACGGACAGCTGCGTTTCTTCGGACTTTGCAGCATCTTGCTGGGTTTGCTCCTCCTTTGGGTTTTGGGGTAGCTCGGTCCCGGTAGAATCCCGGTTTAACCACGCCCCCGATCCCCATGTCCGCCTGGGTCCTCCCGGATCACATTGCCGATGTGCTGCCTTCCGAGGCGCGCCACATCGAAGAACTTCGACGCCAGCTGCTCGATACCGCCCGTGGCTATGGCTACGAGCTGGTGATGCCGCCGCTGCTCGAGCACCTCGAGTCGTTGCTGTCGGGCACCGGCGAGGCGCTCGACCTCCAAACCTTCAAGCTCGTCGACCAGCTCTCCGGCCGCAGCATGGGCCTGCGCGCCGACACCACCCCCCAGGTGGCGCGCATCGACGCCCACTTGCTGAACCGCGAGGGCGTGGCCCGCCTGTGCTACTGCGGCCCTGTGCTCCATACCCGCCCGGATCGGCCGCACGCCACGCGCGAGCCGCTGCAGTTCGGCGCTGAAATCTACGGCCATGCCGGGCTCGAAGCCGACACCGAAACCCTGCTGCTGGCACTCGACTGCCTTCAGGCGGCCGGCATCGGCAATGGCCTGATCGTCGACCTGGCGGACGCACGCATCGTGCGGGCGCTGTTTGCCGGCGTGCCGGTCGATGCCTCGGTGCTGGCGCGCGTGCATGCGGCCCTCGTCGCCAAGGATGCAAGCGAGCTGCATGCGCTCACGCGCAACTTCCCGGCGCCATCTCGCGACGGCTTGCGCGCCCTGGTCCAGCTGTATGGCGATGCGTCGGTGCTCGACGAGGCCGCCAAGGCCCTCAAGGGCACTCCCGCCGTGAGCGCGGCGCTCGCCGGACTGAAGCAGCTTGCTGACAGCCTGCAGGGCGATTCGGGGCGGCAGATCAGTTTCGACCTTGCCGACCTGCGCGGCTATGCCTACTACAGCGGCATGCGCTTCGGCATCTACGTGCCGGGCGCGGCCGATGCGCTGGTGCGCGGCGGCCGCTACGACGAAGTCGGTGCCGTGTTCGGCCGCAATCGCCCCGCGGTCGGCTTCAGCCTCGACGTGCGCGAACTGGTCGGCGTGCTGCCGGCCCGGCCGCTGCGCGCGGCCATCCGCGCACCCTGGAGCGACGCCGCCGGCCTGCGCCAGGCCATTGCCGGGCTGCGCAAGGCCGGCGAAACCGTGGTGTGCGTACTGCCCGGCCACGGCAGCGAAATCGATGAATTCCATTGCGACCGCGAGCTCGTCGAGCAAGCAGGGCAGTGGCAAGTCCGAGCCATCTGAATTTTTGAAGTAATGGAACGAGCATGAGCGTAACCACCGGAAGAAACGTGGTCGTCGTCGGTACCCAGTGGGGCGACGAAGGCAAGGGCAAGCTGGTCGATTGGCTGACGGAAAGCGCCCAGGGCGTGGTCCGCTTCCAGGGCGGCCACAACGCGGGCCACACGCTGGTCATCAACGGTGTGAAAACCGCGTTGCACCTGATCCCGAGCGGCATCATGCGCCCGGGCGTCAAGTGCTACATCGGCAACGGCGTGGTGCTGTCGGCGGCCAAGCTCTTCGAGGAAATCGAAGGCCTGGAGAAAGCGGGCGTCGAAGTGCGTTCGCGCCTGCGCATCAGCGAGGCCTGCCCGCTGATCCTGCCGTTTCACGCCGCGCTCGACATCGCGCGCGAAACCTACCGCGAAAAGGGCGGCGTCGAGAAGATCGGCACCACCGGCCGCGGCATCGGCCCGGCCTACGAAGACAAGATCGCCCGCCGTGCGCTGCGCGTGCAAGACCTGAAGCACCCCGAGCGCTTTGCCACCAAGCTGCGCGTGCTGCTCGACCTGCACAACCATGTGCTGACCCAGGTGCTCGGTGCGCCCGCCATCGACTTCGACCTGGTGTTCGACGAAGCCATGCGCCATGCGGCACTGCTCAAGCCGATGATGGCCGACGTGTCGCGCGAACTGAACGACGCGCATAAGGCCGGCGCCAACCTGCTGTTCGAAGGCGCACAGGGCACGCTGCTCGACGTCGATCACGGCACCTACCCGTACGTCACGTCCAGCAACTGCGTGGCCGGCAATGCCGCCGCCGGCTCCGGCGTGGGCCCGGGCATGCTGCACTACATCCTGGGCATCACCAAGGCCTACTGCACGCGCGTGGGCGGCGGTCCGTTCCCGACCGAACTCGACTGGGCGACGCCGGGCACCCCCGGCTATCACATGAGCACCGTGGGCGCCGAAAAGGGTGTGACCACGGGCCGCAGCCGCCGCTGCGGCTGGTTCGACGCCGCGCTGCTCAAGCGCTCGGCGCAGGTCAACGGCCTGTCGGGCCTGTGCATCACCAAGCTCGACGTGCTGGACGGCCTCGAAAAGCTCGAGCTGTGCACCGGCTATGAACTCGACGGCGAAACGACCGACATCCTGCCGATGGGTGCGGACGAGATCGAACGCTGCACGCCCATCTACGAAACCCTCGAAGGCTGGACCGAAAGCACCGTCGGCGTCACGCAGTACGACAAGCTGCCCGTCAATGCGCGCCTCTACCTGCAGCGCATCGAGCAGATCACGGGCGTGCCGATCCACATGGTGTCGACCAGCCCTGATCGCGATCACACGATCATGATGCGCCACCCTTATCTCGCCGACTGAACAGGAACCAACCAGACCATGTTGACCGAAGACGGCAAACATCTATACGTCAGCTACGACGAGTACCACAACCTGATCGAGAAGCTCGCGATCAAGGTGCACCAGTCGGGCTGGGAGTTCGACACCATTCTTTGCCTCGCGCGCGGCGGCATGCGCCCCGGCGACGTGCTCTCGCGCATCTTCAGCAAGCCGCTCGCCATCATGTCGACCAGCTCGTACCGCGCCGACGCCGGCACGGTGCAGGGCCATCTCGACATTGCCCGCTACATCACCACGCCCAAGGGCGAGATCGCAGGCAAGGTGCTGTTGGTGGACGACCTGGCCGATTCGGGCCATACGCTGCATGCGGTGATGGACATGCTGCGCAACAACTACAAGCCGATCACCGAGCTGCGCAGCGCCGTGCTCTGGACCAAGGCGCTGTCGACCTTCACGCCTGACTACTCGGTCGAGTACCTCGCGACCAACCCCTGGATTCACCAGCCCTTTGAAGGCTACGACTCGCTCGGGCCTGAAAAGCTGCTCGAGAAGTGGTCGGTCTGACCTGATCTCGCCCCGGGGCGGCGACTCATCAGCACCCCGGGCGCGCGCGCATGTAGGCGCACTGCGCGTATGCGCCGCCATGGCTTGCAGTACCCGCTGCAACGATGTAGAACAATAGCGTTAAAGCTTGAAGTTCACAGGCAGTTTTGGAGCCTTCAGCGGCTCCAAAGGAGTCAGGCATGTTGGCAGCGGAATGCGCGTGGGCCATCTTGCGCGCCGAGCACGTTCGCACCCGGGAATTGCTGGATTGCCTCCGCGAGGCGATGAAGGCAGGGGGCGAGGCGAGCGTTCGGCAACGCGCAACATCCGCCATCGAGATCATCGAGCGGCTTCGGGCCTTCGAAGAAAACACGCATCGCCCCAAAGGCGTTGTCATGCTGAACATACTGCGCGGCAGGTCGCGCGAAGCCGACGAGCTCCTTGAGCAGCTCGATGCCGAGAGCGAGTGCTGCAATGGCCTCATCTCGCAGGCGAGGCTGCTGCTCGAGCGCGCCCGGTCCGGTGACCCGGATGCGGCTGGGCAGGCCGGGGCCCTGTTGCGGCAGCACCGGCAGTTCATGTCCACGCATCTGGACAAGGAAGACACGCTCCTGCATTCGCAAACCGCGCTGCTGCTCACGGCCGAGGAGTGGGCGACCGTGGTTTCGTCCATCTCCAAGGAGGTGGGCGCCGCGAGAAAGCGCGAGCATCGGCGCTTACCGGTGCGCGGGTAAGCCTCGAGGAGGCCGCGACCCTTGCCTACGCTTCGCCGGAATCGAACATCGCGGTGTAGCGCCGCTGCATCTCTTCGGGCGTCAGCTTCTCGATGCTGTGGCCCACGTTCCAGCGGTGTCCGAACGGATCGCGGAACACGCCTGATCGCTCGCCGTAGAACTGGTCCTGTGGCGCCATGTCGAGCGTGGCACCGGCCTTGACGGCTCGCGCCACCACGGCATCGGCATCGTCCACGTGCAGATGCAGCGTGACCGCGGTGCCGCCGAGCGTCTTGGCGCTGTGGATGTTGTATTCGGCGAACTCGTCTGAAAGCATCAGGATCGCGCCGTTGTGGAAGTCGAGCTCCGCATGTCCGATGCGGCCGCTCGGTTCGGTCAGCCGGAAGATTTCCTTGACCTCGAAGACCTTGCAGTAGAAGTCGATGGCGGCGCCGGCATCGTCGACGCAGAGGTACGGAAAAAGCTCGTGGATGGCCATGGAAGCTGCCTTTCGAGTGAGGTGAAAAACAGGCTGTTGCCCATCGGCGCATTGTGCGGCGAAACGCCGCGCTAGCATCGGGGCCATGAGCAAGCCCTCCACGACCCTGATTCACCATCCCTACAAGCCGCCCGCCAACTTCGCCGCGCCGCAGCCGGGGATCTACAAGGCCTCGACCGTGTTCTTCGCCGACGTGGCCGCCATGCGCGCACGCGACTGGAAAACCAAGGCCGGCTACACCTACGGCCTGCACGGCACGCCGACCACCTTCACGCTCGAGGAACGCCTGGCCACGCTCGAAGGCGGCACCGAATGCCTGCTGGTGCCGAGCGGGCTTGCTGCCATCTCGCTGGTTGCCTTCGCTTTCCTGAAGAGCGGCGACGAGGTGCTGATTCCCGACAACGCCTACGGCCCCAACAAGGCGCTGGCCACCGGCGAGTTGGCCAACTTCGGCATCACGCACCGCATGTACGACGCGATGAATCCGGCCGACCTGCAGGCCAAGCTCTCCGACCGTACGCGGCTCGTATGGATCGAGGCGGCGGGCTCGGTGACGATGGAGTTTCCAGACCTGCCGGCCCTGGTCGACATCTGCCGCGCCCGCGGCGTGGTCACGGCGCTGGACAACACCTGGGGCGCGGGCCTGGCGTTCGCCCCCTTCGATTTCAACGGCAGCGGGCAGGGCGCGGACATCTCGGTGCATGCGCTCACCAAATACCCGAGCGGCGGCGGCGACGTGCTGATGGGCAGCGTGACTACGCGCGACGAGCGGCTGCACCGCGCGCTCAAGCTCACCCACATGCGCATGGGGTTCGGCGTGGGCGTTGGCGACGTCGAGACGCTGCTGCGCTCGCTGCCCAGCATCGGGCTGCGCTACGCCGCCCACGACCGCACCGCGCGCGACCTGGCACGCTGGCTCAGCGGCCGCGAAGAGATCGCCCAGGTGCTCCACCCGGCGCTCGAGGAGTCGCCGGGCCATGCGAACTGGCGCACCCTGTGCGGCGAAACCGACCTGGCCGCGGGCCTGTTCTCGGTCGTGTTCGATGCGAGCTACAGCACCGAACAGGTCGACCGCTTCTGCGACAGCCTGAACCTGTTCCGTCTCGGCTATTCATGGGGCGGCCCGGTCAGCCTGGTGGTGCCCTACGACATCGGCCTGATGCGCGATGCGAACGTGGCCCCCTGGCCGCACAAGGGCACGCTCGTGCGCTTCTCGATCGGCCTGGAGGACGTGGAAGACCTGCGCGCCGACCTGCAGCAGGCGCTGCTGCAGATGTAGGCCCTGCCCAGGCGCATGGCAAGAAAGAATCGCAAGAGCCAGCCCATCGCCGCGCCCGCCCCGCGTGGCATGGCACCGGCACGCGCGGCAAATACCCATACCGCTGCGCCGCGCGTGCTCGAGGTTCCCGCACACGTGCTGGAAGCGCTGGCGCGTGAGGGAGCGGTGGAGGGTGTGCCGGACCTCGTTGCCACGCGGCTCCTGCTCGGCGGGCTGGTAGCGCTTTTTGCGCTGATGGCGCTCTCCTTTGCCGCCGCGGTGGTGCTGCAGGATGACTGGTCGAACTTGCGCGGCAACGAGGGGATCGTCGCGTTGGCCGTGCTCGCGCTTGTTGCCGGGCTGGGCGGCGGGCTCTGGTATTTGCTGCGGCAGTTTGCGCATGTGAGCCAGGGCTCGATGCGGATCGACGCCGAAGGCATGCGCTGGGGCGATCCCGCGTCGCCGCAGGCGGTGGCGTGGCGCGAGGTCTGCCGCGTGCGCGCTGGCCTGCAGGATGTGAAAACCGAATTCACTTCGAGCGATGCGATCGTCAAGCGGCTTGTCTTCCAGCGGGCCTCGGGTGGCGGCGAAACCATGGATGTGAGGCTGCCATTGGCGCTGACCATGGACGCTCCGCGTGTGCTGCGCTTTCGCAACCGCGCCGCACTCCTGCGGGCGTTGCTGCTGCGGCTTGCCACCCAGCCCCGGCCGAGGCTGCGCTTTGCAGCGGAGGTGTTCATCGACGCCGGCATCGATCCGCAGACGTGGGAGCCGATGCTGGCGCCAAGGCGCTGGATGTGGCTTTCGTCCCTTGCCGCGCTGCTGCCGGTGCTGGCAGTGTTTCTCTTCTGGCCGCTGGGCGAACACGTCGGCTGGATGATTGCGGCCCTGGTCCTCGCGATGCTGGCCGGCGCCGGTGCCATGGGCTGGTTCATGGACCAGCGCTATCCAGGTTTGCAAGGTGTGTTCGAGTTCGAAACACCCACAGGCCCCGTGCCTTGAGACCGCACCGTTATCGCTTACAGTAGGCTACGCACAGTCACCGTGACTGTCTCGCCTCAAGGAGAAGCAGTGGCAACACCAAATTACGGCTACGAAAAGCGCCAGAAGGAGCTGGCCAAGAAGAAGAAAAAGGAAGAGAAGCTCCGCGAGAAGGCCAATCGCAAGCTCTCCCCAAGCAGCGAAGGACTCGCCCCGGGCGACCCGGAAACCGACGTGGCCTCGCTCGAACGCGACCCGCCGACGGTGCCCGAATTGCCAACCAAGAACGGTTGATTCACCGATCGACGCTTTGGAAAAAAAGCCGCTGCAAGCCCCAAGGCCTGCAGCGGCTTTTTGTTTGTGCCGGGCCTACTTGGCAGCGAGCAGCTTGCGCAGTTCCGGCCACACGTTCTCGAGCAACTGGGGCTGCGCCGCGGCCGTGGGATGAATGCGGTCGGCCTGGAAGAGCGCAAGCGCATCGGGGGCGTCGGCCACGCCCTTGAGAAGAAAGGGCACCAGCGCCGCCTTGGTGGCGCTGGCCACCTTGCCGAACACCGCCTCGAAGCGCCGCGTGTAGTCGCCGCCGTAATTGGGCGGCACCTGGATGCCGACGATCAGCACCTTGGCTCCGGCCGCCTGCGCCGCCTTGGTGATCTGCAGCAGGTTTTCCTCGGTGTTCTGGAGCGGCAGGCCGCGCAGGGCGTCGTTGGCGCCAAGCTCCACCACCACGTGGCTGGGCTTGTGCTGCGTGAGCAGCGACGCAAAACGGGCGCGCCCGCCCGAGCTCGTGTCGCCGCTGATGCTGGCGTTGACCACCGTGGCCGGGATCTTTTGCTCAGCAAGCCGCTTCTCAAGCAGGGGCACCCAGCCTTCGCCGCGCTTCAGGCCGTATTCGGCACTCAGCGAATCGCCGAGCACCAGAATCACCGGTTTGCGAGGTGCCGCAGCCTGTGCGGTCTGGGCGTGTGCCGTTGCCGATGCCCCTGCAATGCCGGAAGCGGCGGCGGTCAAGATAAAGTCACGTCGATTCAAAACGAAAAGCCTTTCCATGTCCCAACTCCCGTCTGAAGCCATTGTCGCCGTCGAGCACGTGTTCAAGTCCGTTACAGACTCGACCGGTACGCTGGACATTCTGCAGGACATCGATTTCACCCTGGGCGCGCGGGAAACCGCCGCCATCGTGGGGGCTTCGGGCTCCGGCAAGAGTACCTTGCTGTCGATCATCGCGGGGCTGGACACGCCCACGCGCGGCACCGTCAAGCTCGCGGGCGACGATATCTTTGCCATCGACGAAGATGCGCGCGCCGCTCTCAGGGCCCAGCGCGTGGGTTTCGTCTTCCAGAGCTTCCAGCTGCTTGGCAACCTGAGCGCACTCGAGAACGTGATGCTGCCGCTGGAACTGGCCGGCCGCAAGGATGCGCGCAAGGCCGCCACCGAGATGCTCGGACGGGTCGGGCTCGGGCAGCGGCTCGGGCACTATCCCAAGGTGCTCTCGGGCGGCGAACAGCAGCGGGTGGCCCTGGCTCGGGCATTTGTGGTCCAGCCGGCCCTGCTGCTGGCCGACGAGCCCACCGGCAGCCTCGACTTTGCGACGGGCGAGCAGGTGATGCGGCTGATGTTCGACCTGAACCGCGAACTCGGCACCACCCTCGTGCTCGTTACCCACGACCGCGGCATTGCGGCCCAATGCGAGCGCCGCATCACCATCGAAGCCGGGCGCATGGCGCTCAACGAGTCCAAGCCCGTGCTGGTGGCCTCGCTCGAGGCATGATCGTTCCCAGGTTCTGGGCCGAAGGCCGAATTCAGGAGCGGGTGGCGGGCAAGCAGATCACGGTGCGGCGCTACGGCTGGTCCGACGACAGCCCGATTGCCGCGCAGGCGCATGCCGACCAGCGCACGCAGGAAGCCTTCGAGCGCATCGCCCGTGGCGAGCAGCTCGACCGCCGCGAGCGCAAGCTGGCCTACAACGGCGCCCAGGGCGTACCCATCCGCGAGGAAATCGTCGAGCGGCAGGGCGACACCGTCATTACCCGCAACAGCTACGGCGCGCGCTGCCTCAACACGCCCGATGTGCTGTTCGTGGACATCGACTTCGAGGAGCCGCTGCGCGGCAGCGTGTTCGGCTTTGCGCTGGCGCCCGCGCTGATTGCGGGCGTCGTCGGCGGATGGGCCGCCAAGACCTGGGTGGGCGGTTTGATCGCGGCCGTCGTGGTCTTCATCGTTGCCTACCGCATCGGCCTGGCCAAGAAGCGCGGAGAGGCCAGCAGCAATCCCTCGCCTGAAAAACGCGCGGCCGAGCGCATCGGGCGCTTCGTGCAGCAAAACCCCGACTGGCACTTGCGCCTTTACCGCACCCCGGCCGGCTTTCGCGTGCTGGCAATGCACGACGTCTTCAGCCCGGCCGACCCGGCGGTGGCCGAATGCTTCGAGGCGCTGGGCGTCGACAAGACCTATGCGCGCATGTGCCGCAACCAGAACTGCTTTCGCGCCCGGCTGAGCGCCAAGCCCTGGCGCATCGGCATCGGCGAACACATGCGGCCCCAGCCGGGCGTCTGGCCCGTGTCACCGGAGAAGCTGCCGGTGCGCGACGCCTGGGTGGCGCGCTATGAAAAGGCGGCCGAAAGCCATGCCGCCTGCCAGTACCTGGAAAGCGCCGGCAACAGTGGCCGGGTGCATCCAAACGCTCTGGCCGTTCAGGAACTGCACGACGAAAAAAGCCGGGCGCACAGCGGTTTGCCGATTGCCTGAAAGGCAGGGCGCGCCGCCCTCGATAATCAGGGGATGTCTTCCCCTAAAGTGATCTTCGGCTTCCATGCCGTGAGCGTGCGCATCAAGACCGCGCCCAAATCGGTGCTCGAAGTGATGTTCGACACCAGCCGGCGCGATGCGCGCATGAAACAGTTCATTGCGCGCGCGCAGGAAGCCGGCGTGCGGCTGGTCGAGGCGGACGGCCTGCGCCTTGCCAAGCTCAGCGGCAGCCACGGCCACCAGGGCGTGGTGGCGCGGGTCGAACCCATTGCGCAGGTCCGCTCGCTCGACGAACTGCTCGAGGGCCTTGAAGAAGCCGGCACCGTGCCTCTTCTGCTGGTGCTCGACGGCGTGACCGATCCGCACAACCTGGGCGCCTGCCTGCGCGTGGCCGACGGCGCCGGGGCGCACGCAGTCATCGCGCCCAAGGACCATGCGGCCGGCATCAACGCCACCGTGGCCAAGGTGGCGAGCGGCGCCGCCGAAACCGTGCCGTACTTCATGGTGACCAACCTGGCGCGCACGCTGAACGAACTCAAGGAACGCAACATCTGGTGCGTGGGCACCAGCGACGATGCACCCGGCACCCTCTACCAGAGCGACTTCAAGCGCCCGCTGGCGCTGGTGCTCGGCGCCGAAGGCGAGGGCATGCGCCAGCTCACCCGCAAGACCTGCGACGAACTCGTGAGCATTCCGATGGCCGGAGCGGTTGAAAGCCTGAACGTTTCGGTAGCCAGCGGCGTGTGCCTCTACGAGGCGATGCGGCAGCGCGGCATCTGAGGCGATTGCTCGGCTGGAGGTGATCGAAACCTGTTCGGCCACCATCAGCGCAGCGGGGCGGGCGTGCAACAAGGGAAGAAGAGGCGTCGCCGAGACGGGCGAAGGAATCGAGGCGGACATGGGCGAGCTGACTTGTAGCGATACGCACCGCGAACTGCGGTGCGCACGCGAAGTCAGCTACGCCATGGCCGCGCGGCGTGAAGCCTGTGTGGAATGTGCGGTAGTCGCCATCGAACTCAGGAAGGGTCCTTGCTGCGTGTGCGGCCCACTGCGCTGAAGATGCCGATGCCCAGGATGATCAGCGCGCCAATGCCGATGTAGAGCGTGGGCACGCCGGCGACCGATGCGCCCCAGGCGAGGCCACCCAGGAAAATCAGAAACCCGATCATGTAGAGCACAAATGACATGCTTGTTTCCTCGAAACTGTGATGCCTTGCAGTATCTCGGCCGGTGCCGGGGCCAGCACAGGCCTTCGTCGCCAGTCGCTGTGGGAACTTGCCTACTACTTCTGGGCAAGCCGGCGCAGGCTTAAGGGGGCGATGCAACCAGCAGATAGCGGCAGCCAGTGCGGCCAAGCGCCTTGAAGACCAGAGGGCGGTCCACGCCAAAATCCAGGCAATCGCCCTCGGCCAGTTCGAAGCGCTCGTCGCCATAGTCGACCCGCAGCGCGCCTTCGAGCATCCACAGGCACTGGCGATACGGCTTGCCGCTCCATCGCGGATAGCCGACCTGGGCCGAGCGCGGCAGCTCGATCTCCACCATCTCCACGCCGCCATTTGCACCGCGCTCGACAATCTGTCGGCGCAAATAGCCGGCCTCGGGGTCGCGCCATACCTCCTGCTGCGCCCGGGCGCGCAACCGGCGCGGCGAGCCCTTGTCTTCGGTCAGCAGCTGCGCAAGCGGCACGCCCAGTCCGGCGGCAAGCCGGCCCAGCAACACGGCGGTCGGGCTGCTTTCCGCACGCTCGACTTTGGAGATCATCGCCTTGCTGACGCCGGAAAGCCCGGCCAGCTCTGCAAGGCTCAACCCCTTGGCCTGGCGCAGCGCAAGAAGCCGGCCGGCAATGAGCGAGTCGATGCCGGCGAGTTCGTCGGGCGGAGAAGAATTGTTTCTCATATGAGACTATTATTCTCCTATATTAGACAAACCGCCCTACGTGCCGCCGCCAGTTCGAAAGGAACCAACATGCGCCTGATTACCTGCACAGAGGAGGCCCACGCGGGCGCGATCCTAGACATCCTCAACGAAGCCATCGTCAGCTCGACCGCGCTGTACGACTACAAGCCGCGCACGCCCGAGAGCATGGTCGCGTGGTTTGCGACCAAGCGCGCCAACGGGTTTCCGGTGATCGGCGCCGAGGACGAGGAGAGCGGCAAGCTGCTGGGCTTTGCGAGCTACGGCGCGTTCAGGGCCTTTCCGGCCTACAAGTACACGGTGGAGCACTCGGTGTATGTCGAGGCCGGGCACCGCGGCGCAGGCCTCGGCCGCACGCTCATGGAGGCGATCATTGCGGAGGCGGTCGCGCGCGATGTGCATGTGATGGTCGGCGCCATCGATGCTGCGAACGCCGGCAGCATCGGCCTGCACGAGCGGCTGGGCTTCGAACATGCCGGCACCGTGCGGCAGGCCGGGTTCAAGTTCGGCCGCTGGCTCGACGTGGCCTTTTATCAGCGGATTCTTTCGACCCCCCTGAATCCGGTCGACGGCTAGTTTTCTTCGCTGGCCCGGTCCAGCATCTGGATGGTGCCGGCGTCCAGCTTGAGCTGGGTGGCCACGACCAATTCCTCCAATTGGGCAATCGAGGTTGCGCTGGCGATGGGCGCGGTGACCGAAGGCCGTGCGATCTGCCATGCGATGGCAACCTGCCCCGGCTTGGCGTTGTATTGCTGGGCCACCTTGTCGAGCGCCTCGAGAATGCGCAGCCCGCGCGGGTTCAGGTACTTCTTGGTGGTGTTGGCACCGCGCGCGCTCTTCGAAGCGTCGGCTTCGGTGCGGTACTTGCCGGTCAGGAAACCGGCCGCCAGCGCATAGAAGTTGATGACGCCCACCTCGCGCTTCACGCACAGCGGTTCCAGTTCGTCCTCGAACACCGCGCGGTCGTAGAGGTTGTAGAGCGGCTGCAGGCTTTCGTAGCGCGCAATGCCAAGCCGTTCGGATATGTCGAGCGCTTCGGCCAGCCGCGGCGCGCTGTAGTTCGAGGCGCCGATGGCGCGCACCTTGCCGGCCTTGATCAGCTCGTCGAAAGCGCCCAGCGAATCCTCCAGCGGCGTGGCCGTATCGTCGTCGTGCGACTGGTACAGGTCGATGAAATCCGTCTGCAGGCGCTTGAGCGAAGCCTCCACCGCTTCGCGGATGTACGCGGGCGACAGTCCCGACTTGCCTTCGCCCATCGGCTTGCCGACCTTGGTGGCCAGCACCACGCGGTTGCGCTTGCCGCTTTGCTTGAGCCACTTGCCGATGATGGTCTCGGACTCACCGCCGGTATGGCCCGGCACCCAGCTCGAATAGACGTCGGCTGTGTCGACGAAGTTGAAGCCAGCATCGAGCCAGGCGTCGAGCAGGCGGAACGAGGTGGCTTCGTCCACTGTCCAGCCGAACACGTTGCCGCCGAAGGCGAGCGGCGAAACCAGGAGGCCGGAGCGGCCCAGCGAGCGAAGTTGCGACATGAGTTTCTTCCCTAAAAAGAGCGAGGATCAGACAAAACCGATGGCACCGAGCAGCGCGCCCGCGCCGAGCAGCCACAGCAAGTGAATGCGCGTGCGCCACACGACAAGGGTTGCCGCTGCGCTCAGCAGCCACAAATGCCAGGCGGGCGCGTCGCCCGAATGGTTGCCCGCCGCGAGCACCCAGCCGGTGGCAATCAACAGGCCCACCACCACCGGCGCCATGCCTTGCTTGAAGGCGCGCACGCCGCGCTTGTCGCGGTTGCGGTGGCCCCAGCGGGTGGCAAGGTAGGTGAGGGTGGTGCTCGGCAGCATGATGCCGACCATGGTGACCATGAGCCCCAGGAAGCCGAGCATCCACGCGCCCGGCCCGGCGCCGATGCCGCCGCCCGCGTTGAGGCCGACGTTCCAGCCCATGAGCGCGACAAAGAGTACGTTGGGGCCCGGCGCTGCCTGGGCAATGGCCACCGACGAGCTGAACTGCGCTTCGGTGAGCCAGCCGTGCTGCGCGACGAGGTAGCGGTGCATGTCGGGCACCGTGGTGATGGCGCCGCTGATCGACAGCAGCGACAGCAGCAGGTACTGGCCGAAGAGCGCAAGCCAGTCGTGCCATTGCATCACGATCGTGACAGGGCTCATGTGGCCCCCACGCTCGGCACTGGCGTGTCCTCGCTGCCCCCCGAGGGGGCGCTCGCACCTTGGGGCGGCCCGGCGGTGCTCATGGCGCAATCCTCCGCCACGTCCACGCGCAGGCCACGCCGCCCACCGCCAGCAGCACCCAGCCGAGCGGAATTTTCAGTACCGCGATGGCGCCGAACACCAGCGCCACGAACACCAGGCAGGCGGCAAAGCCCAGCGGGTGCCTGCGCAGCTGCGGAATCAGCTTGATGCCGGTGGCGGCAATCAGGCCGCCCGATACCGCGCCCATGCCGCGCAGCGCGCCCGCCACCTGCGGGTTGCCGGCGTAGTGGGCGTACAGCACGGCCAGCATCAGGATGACGACGAGCGGTATTGCGAGCATGCCGGCCACGGCGGCTATGGCACCGCGCAGTCCGAAATAGCGGTCGCCGATCATCAGCGCGAGGTTGACCACGTTCGGGCCCGGCATCACCTGGGCCACGGCCCAATCTTCCAGAAACTGCTCGGGCGTGAGCCAGCGCTTTTTCTCGACCATTTCGCGCTGGACGATGGCCAGCACGCCGCCGAATCCCTGCAGCGCAAGCCAGGTGAATGAAACAAAAAGGTCGCGTGGCGACTTCGGTTGCGGAGGGTCGGATGGCGCCGCCGCGCCTGAGGGAGACGGATGCATGTGGAGCGATTATCGTAGCCCTACCTGCAACACGCCGGGCACCGGGCCGACATGCCCTGTGCCATTCAAAGGGAGACTTCATGGTCATGCAAATGCGCGCGCTTTTCGATCTCTGCAAGGAGGCCGTGGCCTCATGGTCGAACGACTATGCCCCCAGCATGGGCGCCGCACTGGCCTACTACACGGTGTTCTCGATTGCGCCGCTGCTGCTGATCGTCATTGCCGTGGCGGGCCTGGTGTTCGGGCAGGAGGCTGCGCGAGGCGAAATCTTCCTGCAGCTTTCGGGCCTCATGGGCGAGCAGGGCGCGGCCGCGGTGCAGAGCATGCTGCAGGCGGTCAACAAGCCGGCCGAAGGCATCGTGGCCACGGTGGCCGGCATTGGGCTGCTGGTGATCGGCGCGACCACCGTCTTCGGCGAACTGCAGGACGCGCTCGACCGCATCTGGCGCGCACCGGCCCGCGCGAAGAACAAGGGGCTCTTCAACTTGCTGCGCGTGCGGCTGCTGTCGTTCAGCATGATCATGGGCATCGGCTTTCTGCTCATGGTGTCGCTGGTGGCCAGCGCAGCGCTTGCCGCGCTCAGCAAGTGGTGGTCGCCGGTGTTCGGCGCCTGGGCGACGCTGGCGCAGGCCGTGAACTTCGCCTTCAGCTTTGCAATGGTGACGGTGATCTTCGCGATGATCTACAAGATCATGCCGCGGGCCAAGGTGCAATGGCGCGACGTGTGGGTGGGCGCCGCGGTCACGGCGCTGCTCTTCACCGTGGGCAAGCATCTCATCGGCCTGTACATCGGCAAGAGCAGCGTGGCCTCCGGCTATGGCGCCGCGGGTTCGCTGGTGGTGGTGCTCGTGTGGGTGTACTACTCGGCGCAGATTTTTCTTCTGGGCGCCGAGTTCACCTGGGTGTATGCCAAAACCTACGGCTCGCTCAAGAACGCCAGGGACAGCGCCAGCGCGAATCCTTCGCCCACCCGGTCGGAGCCGCTGCCGCAGCGCTAGCCGGCAAAGCCGCCTTCGTCGAGAAAGCGCTGTTCCTCGGCGCTGGTGGTGCGCCCGAGCAGCTTGTTGCGGTGCGGAAAGCGGCCGAAGCGCGCAATGATGTCGCGGTGCAATACCGCAAAGCGCTGCGTGTTGGCATCGAGCGCCGCGTTGAGCTCGACCGAACGCTCCTGGTCGGCCAGCGATTCGGAGTGCATGAAGGGCAGGTAGAAAAAGCGCCGCAACGCTTCGTCCACCTTCAGGTCGAGGCCTGCCTCGATTGCCTTGCGGGCCACGGCCAACGCCTTGGCATCCGTCGCAAGCATGCGCGCGTTGCCGCGCCAGGTGTTGCGCGGGAACTGGTCGAGCAGCACCATCAGCGCGAGCGCGCCCTCCGGCTCGGTCGACCAATGGTCCAGTTCGCCAAGGGCGGCCGCTTCGTGGGCGGCAAGAAAGCGCCCGCCGAACTCGGCATCGAAGGCATCGTTCTTGGCAAACCATCGGTCGGGTCCGGCGCTGCGCCAGAAGTCGACCACGTCGCGGGCGGTGGGAAGGTTGGCAGGGTGCATCGCCGCATTCTCTTTCAGCTTGGGGCGCTGCGCCGGGGCCGTGAAAGTCGCGGTGGTGGCCGACATCGGCACGGGCCGGGGCTCCCTATGCTGAAGCGGTTTCATAACTCAGGAGATAAAGCTCATGAACCGATATGGCACCCTTTTGCGCGCAACCCTCATCGCCGGCGTAGCCAGCGCTGCGCTGGCCGGCTGCGGGATGATGTCGAAGTCGAACGTCGCGAGCTTCAGCGGCACCATGAACGCCGCCAGCGAAGTGCCGCCCAACATGACGCGCGGCAGCGGCCTGGCGGAGGCCTGGCTCAACAGGGACACGAACGTCCTGAAATACAAGATCACCTACAGCGGCCTGAGCGGCCCGGCCACCGCCGGCCACTTCCACGGGCCCGCGGCAGCGGGTGCCAATGCCGGCGTGGTGCTGCCCTTTGCAAGAACGGAGAGCCCGATCGAAGGCCAGGCCACGCTCACGCCTGCACAGGCGGCCGACCTGCTTGCCGGCAAGTGGTACGCCAACATCCACACAGCGGCCAACCCGGCCGGCGAGATCCGGGGACAGATGCTGCCCAAGATGTAAGGGCTGCAGTCAGCTTGCAGCCGTGGGGCTGGTGTCAAATGACACCATATGACGACGAAGAAGCCCCAGAGATTCCGCACGGCAAGCAAGAAGACCCCGAGCCCGTTCGCAGCGCCCCGCGAAGACATGCGCTCCGCGCGCAAGGCGTTGGTGCTACAGGGCGGAGGCGCCCTCGGCGCCTACCAGGCCGGTGTGTATGCCGCGCTCAGTGAAACGGACTTGCAGCCGCACTGGATTGCCGGCGTTTCGATCGGCGCCATCAACGCCGCATTGATCGCGGGCAATGCGCCCGACAAGCGGGTCGACCGGCTGCGGGAGTTCTGGCACCTGGTGTCTTCCGGGCCGGCGCAGCGTTTGCCGGCATGGCTGGGCGACCGCGCCGCGCAGAACCAGTGGAGCGCTTCCATGGCAATGCTGCTCGGCATTCCGGGTTTCTTCGAACCGCGCTATTCGCCCGCGCTGCTGATGGGCGCTGCGGCGCCCCTTCTGAGCTACTACGACACCGCGCCGCTCAAGCTCACGCTCGAACGCCTGATCGATTTCGACCGCATCAACGCCTGCGAGGCGCGCTTCAGCGTGGGCGCGGTCGATGTGCGCACCGGCAACTCGGTGTACTTCGACAACACGCGCCAGCGCATCGGCCCGGAGCACATCATGGCCAGCGGCGCGCTGCCGCCGGGCTTTGCGCCGGTGACGATCGACGGCGACGACTACTGGGACGGCGGCATCGTCTCGAACACGCCGCTGCAATATGTGCTCGACATTCATCCGCGCTCCGAGCCGCTGGTGGTGCTGCAGGTCGACCTTTTCAATGCACGCGGCGAAATGCCGCGCACGCTGTCGGGCGTGCTGGAGCGGCAGAAGGACATCACCTATTCGAGCCGCACCCGCATGAACACCGATGCACTGGCCGCCAACCTGAACCTGCAGCAGGCCATTGCGGACCTCATCTCCAAGCTGCCCGCGAACCTGCGCAACGACCCGTCTGTGCTTGCGGTGCAGGCCGAGCTCACGCATCACCCGATCGACATCTTTCACCTGATCTACCGCGACAAGCCCTATGAGGCCGAATCGAAGGACTACGAGTTCTCGCGCGCCGCCGTCGAAGAGCATTGGGAAGCCGGCGCGCGCGACATGCGGCGGACGCTGGCGCACCCCGAAACGCTGCGCAGCGACGCCACGGTGAACGGCGTGACCACCTTCGACCTTGGTGAGCCCGGGGTGGGGCGCATCAAGCGGCCCGGGTTGTCGCGTTGACAAAAGATGCCGCGAGCCGCGTGCTCGCCTGAATCCTGCAGTTCCGTTTTCTTTCTTTTTCTTCTTCAACCTCAAGGACGTTCACCATGCAACTCAAGGACAAGGTCGCCTACATCACGGGCTCGGCCAGCGGCATCGGCAAGGAGATTGCTGTTCTGTTCGCGCGCGAAGGCGCCAAGGTCGTCATTGCCGACCTCAACAAGCAAGCGGCCGATGCCACGGCTGCGGAGCTCAAGGCCGCGGGCGCACAGGCCATCGGCGTGGCGGTGGACGTGACCAGTGAGGACCAGGTGAACGCATCGGTCGAGGAAGCGGCCAAGGCCTTCGGCGGCATCGACATCCTCATCAGCAATGCCGGCGTGCAGATCGTGCATCCGGTCGATGAGTTCAGCTTTGCGGACTGGAAGAAGATGCTCGCCATTCACCTCGACGGCGCCTTCCTCACCACCAAGGCTTGCCTCAAGCACATGTACGCCCAGGGCCGTGGCGGCAGCGTGATCTACATGGGCTCGGTGCATTCGAAGGAAGCTTCGCTGCTGAAGGCGCCGTACGTCACGGCCAAGCATGGACTCATCGGCTTGGCCAAGACGGTCGCGAAGGAAGGCGCCAAGCACGGCGTGCGCGCCAACGTGATCTGCCCCGGCTTCGTGCGCACGCCGCTCGTTGAAAAGCAGATTCCCGAGCAGGCGAAGACGCTGGGCATTACCGAAGAGCAGGTCATCAAGAACGTGATGCTCAAGGAAACGGTCGACGGCGAGTTCACCACCACCGAGGACGTCGCCCGCGTAGCGCTGCTGTTTGCGGCCTTTCCGACCAATGCGCTGACCGGGCAATCGCTGGTGGTGAGCCACGGCTGGTTCATGCAGTAACCAAATGACGCCGCCGGGTGCGGCACACGATGGTTCACCCTAATGTCTCCGGCGAGTGAACTGTGCGAAAAATCGCATGGCCATTCAAACGTCATACCAATGACCTTCGCCAGGAGACAACAACCATGCGTGTCAGTTTGCCCCGTGTCAGTTCCTCCCGTGTGTTTTCGCGACGCTCTTTCGTTGCCCATGCCGCGGGTGTCGCGGCCGGGCTCGCCATGTTTGCAGCGGCGGCTCCCGCGGCTGCGCAGGCGTATCCGAGCCGCCCGGTCACGCTGATCGTTCCCTGGGGAGCGGGCGGTGGCACCGATGCCACGGCGCGCATCATTGCAAGCCTGCTCGAAAAAGAACTGGGCCAACCGTTCACCGTGGTGAACCGCACCGGGGGCAACGGCGTGGTGGGCCATTCCGCCATTGCCGCCGCGCCGCCCGACGGCTACACCATCGGCATGGCCACGGTCGAAATCGGCATGATGCATTGGCAGGGGCTCACGCAACTGACCAGCACGTCGTACACCCCCATCGGCCTTGCCAACCTCGACCCCGCCGGCATCCAGGTGCGCGCCGATGCACCCTACAAGACCGTGGCCGAACTGCTCGCGGCCATCAAGGCCAGCCCCGGCAAGCTGAAGGCCTCGGGCACGGGACAGGGCGGCATCTGGCACCTGGCCATTGCCGGCCTCTTGCGCGACCAGAAGATCGATCCCGCGGCCGTGCCGTGGGTGCCGAGCAACGGCGCCGCGCCGGGGCTGCAGGACGTGGTGGCCGGTGGCGTCGACATCGCACCGGTCTCGCTGCCAGAGGCGCGCTCGCTCATCGATGCGGGCAAGGTCAAGAGCCTTGCGATCATGAGCGACAAGCCTTCGGCGCTGTACCCCAATGTGCCCACGCTCAAAGCCTCCATAGGCAGCGACTGGTCGATGGCCGCCTGGCGCGGCATCGTCGCCCCCAAGGGCCTCCCGGCCGACGTGCGCGACAAGCTTGCTGGCGCGCTCAAGAAAGTGGTGGCGAGAAAGGAGTACACCGACTTCATGGCTTCGCGCGGCTTTGGCGTGATCTATGCGGGCCCGGACGACTTCGCCGCCTACATGGCCAAGTCCGACGCCGAGCTCGGCGCAACCATGAAGGCCGTGGGTATCGTCAAGTGAGCGCCGCGCGGCGTGCGTGCGCGCCCCGCGAAGGGGCTGCGCAATGAAGTTCAACGACGCGGTCTTCGGGCTGATCCTGCTGGTGCTCGGCGCGCTGGTGCTGGCCGTGGTGCGCAGCTATCCCGGCATACCGGGCCAGCAGGTCGGGCCGGCGCTTTTCCCGGGGCTGATTGCCATCGGGCTGTGCATCTGCGGCTTCATGCTGCTGGTCAAGGGCTGGCGAGAGCGGCATGCCGCGCCCTGGATGCGGCTTGGCGCCTGGGCTGCTTCGCCGCGCCATGTGCTGGCCGCCGCGCTGGTGATTGGCGCGGTGCTGTTCTACATCGTCGCTTCGGGGCGGCTCGGCTTCTTGCCGACCGCGGCAATCTCGCTGCTGGCGCTGATGCTTGCCATGCGCGTGCGGCCGGGCCGCGCGGTGCTGATTGCGCTGATTGCCTCGCTGCTCATCCATGCGGCGTTCTACAAGCTGTTGCGCGTTCCTCTTCCCTGGGGTGTGCTGACACCCATTGCCTGGTAACCGGGGCCTCCACTCATGTCGGCAGCACTCTTGCAGGCTTTCTCGATGGTCTTCGAGCCCTACACCATCCTTGTGATGGTGCTGGCCTCGCTCTATGGCCTGTTCGTCGGCGCGGTACCGGGGTTGTCGGCCACCATGGCGGTTGCGCTGCTGGTGCCGGTCACTTTTTTCATGCCGCCCATTCCCGCCATCGCGGCGATGGTAACGGCCACCGCCATGGCCATCTTCTCGGGCGACATTCCCGGCTGCCTGCTGCGCATTCCGGGCACGCCTGCATCGGCCGCCTATACCGACGAGGCCTTTGCAATGACGCGCAAGGGCATGGCCGAAACCGCGCTCGGCGCGGGGCTGGTGTTCTCCGCCGTGGGCGGGCTTTTCGGCACCGTGGTGCTCATCGTGGCGGCGCCGGCGCTGGCCGACTTTGCGCTCAACTTCAGTTCCTTCGAGTACTTCTGGCTGGTGCTGCTGGGCCTGACCTGCGCGGTGTTCATTACGTCGGACCGGCCGCTCAAAGGCATGGTCACGCTGCTGCTCGGCCTGCTGGTGGCGTGCGTGGGGCTTGGCAACCCGGCGGGCTTTCCGCGCTTCACCTTCGGCAATGCCGAGATGACGGGCGGCATCGGCATGATCCCGATGATGATCGGCATGTTCGCGGTCTCGGAGGTGATCCGCTTCGCGGTCGATACGCTGCCGCCAGGCGAGATCGTGGTCGAGAAAGTGGGCCGCGTGCTCTCGGGCCAATGGGCGCTGGCTAAAAAGTACCCCGTGCAGATATTGCGCGGCAGTGTGCTGGGCACGGCAGTGGGGGCGCTGCCGGGCGCAGGCGCCGACATCGCGGCATGGATGTCGTACGCCATGAGCAAGAAATTCTCGAAGGAGCCCGAGAAGTTCGGCACGGGCCATGTCGAAGGCATTGTCGAATCGGGTTCGGCCAACAACAGCGCGCTGGCCGGCGCGTGGATTCCGGCGCTGGTGTTCGGCATTCCGGGCGACTCGATCACAGCCATCGTGATCGGCGTGCTCTACATGAAGAACCTCAACCCGGGGCCGACGCTCTTCACCACCAACCCGCAGAACATCTATGCGGTGTTCATGCTGTTCATCATTGCCAACATCATCATGGTTCCGCTGGGCATCCTGTGCATCAAGGTGGCCAAGCGCATCTTGCGGGTGCCGCGCAACGTGCTGATGCCGCTCATCCTGCTGTTTTGCATCGTCGGCGCATTTGCCATCAACAACTCGCTATTCGATGTGGGCGTGATGCTCGTTGCCGGCATCGTGGCGTATCTGCTCGAGGAAAACGGCTTTCCGATTGCGCCCGCCATTCTGGGCGTGGTGCTCGGCGGCATGCTCGAAGAGAACTTCATCACCTCGATGATCAAGTCCGGCGGCAACCTGGCGGGCTTCGTGTCGCGGCCCATCGCCGCTTCGCTGGCCGCGGTGGTTGTGCTGGTGTGGCTTGCGCCGCTGCTTCGAAAACTGTGGGTCAGGGGGCGGCGAACCGCTTCGTCTACTGCAGCTTGAGCGACCAGGTCTCGCCCACGAGTTGCTGGCCGAAGCCTTCGTAGGGCTCGGACTTGTCGAGCTTGAAGCCGCGCTTGGCGTAGATGGCGCGGGCGGCCTCCAGGCAACTGTTGGTCCAGAGCACCATCTTCCGGTAGCCCCTGGCCTTCGCAAAGGCAATGCATTCGTCGGTGAGCCGGGCGCCAAGCCCCAGGCCGCGTGCAGACGGCGCGAGCAAAAGCAGCCGCAGTTGGGCCGTGGTGGGAGATTTGCGCACCACGAAGATCGCGCCCACCCGCTCGCCGTCGAGCTCCGCAATCCAGCACTTCTCCCACGCCGGTTGAAACTTGCGGACGAACTGGGCCACGATTTCGGCCACCAGCGCCTCGAACTCGCTGTTCCAGCCGTACTCGCGCGCATACAGCTCGCCGTGCTGCTGCACCACCCAGCCCATGTCGCCGGGCAACGGGTCACGCAGCACGACGGTGCGGGTGCGCGCCGCAGGGGCGGTGGCCGGATCGAGCAGGCGTTCGATGCGCGCCATGGCATCGACCACCTGCTGGCGGTCGTGCGGCGGCAACGGGGAGAGCAGGGCGGCCGCCTCGTCGCGCGACTTTTGTTGCAGCGGCGCAAATGCGGCGTGGCCCGCTTCGGTAAGGCGCAGCACGCTTTGCCGCGCGTCGCGGGCGTGCGGCTGGCGCGTGAGCCAGCCTTCGGCTTCGAAGCGGCGCAGGATGCGGCTCAGGTAGCCGGCGTCCAGCCGCAAGTCGCGGCCGATCTCGCTTGCCACGGGCGTTGGCCGGTGGGCCAACTCGTACAGCACGCGAACGTCGGTCAGCGACATGTCGCTGCCAAGGTACGGATCGAGCACGCCGATTCGGCTCGTATAGAAGCGGTTGAACTGCCGGATCGCCTTGACGGCGGCGGCATCGGGAGTGGCCAGGGTGCTCGACATGATTGCCATTGTCATATTAATGATTGACTTCGGCAACCAATTAAAGGCCTTGCAGCGGTCGCGCCAAAGCAGCCGGACGCGACAGAAGTGATGGAAAACCCTAAAATCATGGGTTGCCCACTGCGGCGCCGAGCCCGCCAAGCCGCGCCGCCAACTTCCCACTGATGAACGCCCCCGTCGACGTCTCCTTTTTTGCGCGTGCCGCCAAGCCGCTGACCAGCTACCGCAAGTACTGGGCGGCCCGTTTCGGCACGGCCAAGTTCTTGCCCACCACGCGCAAGGAAATGGACGCGCTCGGCTGGGACAGCTGCGACATCATCGTGGTGACGGGCGATGCCTATGTCGACCACCCGAGCTTCGGCATGGCCGTGATCGGCCGCATGCTCGAGGCGCAGGGCTTTCGCGTGGGCATCATCGCCCAGCCCGACTGGCAGAGCGCCGAGCCATTCAAGGCGCTGGGCAAGCCGAACCTGTTCTTCGGCGTGACCGCCGGCAACATGGATTCGATGATCAACCGCTACACGGCGGACCGCAAGATTCGCAGCGACGACGCCTACACCCCCGGCGACGTGGGCGGCGCGCGGCCCGACCGGGCGGCCATCGTCTATTCGCAGCGCTGCAAGGAAGCCTGGAACGACGTTCCCATCATCCTCGGCGGCATCGAAGGCTCGCTGCGTCGCATTGCGCATTACGACTACTGGCAGGACAAGGTCCGCCGCTCGATCGTGGTCGATTCGAAGTGCGACCTGCTGCTGTACGGCAACGCCGAGCGCGCCATCGTCGAAATCGCGCACCGCTTGGCGGCGCGCGAACCTGTGCATGAGATCACCGATGTGCGCGGTACCGCCTTCGTGCGGCGCGACACGCCAGAAGAGTGGTTCGAGATCAACTCCACCAGCGTGGACGAGCCCGGCCGCGTCGAGGCGCACGTCAACCCGTACCTCATGGTGTCGGAGCAGGCCAAGGCCAACGGCGCCACCTGCGCGAAGGAAGACGAAGCCCAGGCTGTGGCACAAGCCGCAGAAGCCGGCGCCGCGGCCAACCCGGTGAACCCGGCCATCAAGCCGCTCACCTTCGTGCCGAACCCCGCGCTCCAGCAGCGCGCCAAGATCAAGGTGCCTCCGCGCGACCGCAGCGTGATCCGCCTGCCGTCGTACGAGCAGGTGCGCGCCGATCCGGTGCTCTATGCCCACGCCAACCGCGTGCTGCACCTCGAAACCAACCCCGGCAACGCCCGCGCATTGGTGCAGGCGCACGGCGAGGGCGCCACGGCGCGCGACGTGTGGATCAACCCGCCGCCCATTCCGCTCACCACGGCCGAGATGGACTACGTGTTCGACCTGCCGTATGCACGCAGCCCGCATCCGCGCTATGCCGACGAAAACGGCAGCCACGACGGTGCGACCAAGATCCCCGCGTGGGAAATGATCCGCTTCAGCGTGAACATCATGCGAGGCTGCTTCGGCGGCTGCACCTTCTGCTCCATTACCGAGCATGAGGGCCGCATCATCCAAAGCCGCTCCGAAGAATCGATCATCAAGGAGGTCGAGGCCATTCGCGACAGCGTGAGCGGCTTTACCGGCACCATCTCCGACCTGGGCGGCCCCACGGCCAACATGTACCGGCTCGGCTGCAAGAGCCCCGAGATCGAGGCCGCCTGCCGAAAGCCCAGCTGCGTGTATCCGGGCATCTGCCAGAACCTGGGCACCAACCACGATCCGCTCATCAAGATCTACCGCCGCGCGCGTGCGCTCAAGGGCATCAAGAAGATCCTGATCGGCTCGGGCCTGCGCTACGACCTGGCCGTGCAGTCGCCCGAATACGTGAAGGAGCTGGTGCAGCACCACGTCGGCGGCTACCTGAAGATCGCGCCCGAGCACACCGAGCAGGGCCCGCTCACCAAGATGATGAAGCCCGGCATCGGCAGCTACGACAAGTTCAAGCAGATGTTCGAGAAGTTCTCGGCCGAGGCGGGCAAGAAGCAGTACCTCATTCCGTACTTCATTGCCGCGCATCCGGGCACCAGCGACGAGGACATGATGAACCTCGCGATCTGGCTCAAGAAGAACGGTTTCCGCGCCGACCAGGTGCAAACCTTCTACCCGAGCCCGATGGCCACGGCCACGACGATGTACCACACCAACAAGAACCCGCTGCGCAAGATCACGCGCGACAGCGAGACGGTGGACATCGTGCGCGGCGACAAGCGCCGCCGCCTGCACAAGGCCTTCTTGCGCTACCACGACGCCAACAACTGGCCGCTGCTGCGCGAGGCCTTGAAGAGCATGGGCCGCGCCGACCTCATCGGCAACGGCAAGCACCACCTCATTCCAACGTGGCAGCCGCTCACCGATGGCGGCTACACGAGCGCGCGGCGCAAGAACTCGACCTCCGCGCCAGTGGCGGCCAAGGCGTCGGCGCCGGTCAGGCTCGCACCGGTAAAGCCCTCGAAGGGCCGCATGCTCACGCAGCACACCGGCCTGCCGCCGCGCGACAACGGTTCGGCGCCACCGCGCAAGGCCGCGGCCGGCCCGGTGCGCGGCAGCATCCGCAAGCCACGCTGAGCCGAGCTCAGCCCCCGAGCAGTCCGGCCGGCACCAGCTTGCCGACCCAGGCGGCCACGGCGGCGATATTCAGCAGCACGGTGGCCCAGTAGCCCGCCATGAAGCTCGCCTTGCGCGACTTGTGGCGAAAGAGCCGCTGCGCGCACCATGCGCCCGGCCATCCTCCCGCCAACGACAACAGGTGCAGCGTGCTCTCCGCGGTGCGCCAACGTCCGGCTTGCGCAGCGCTCTTGTCGAAACCGTAGACCGCGAAGGTCAGAAGGCTGACCAGCAGCAGCACGCCCAAGGCAAGCGGCGGCAGGCGCGCGGTCCATACGCCGTAGCCGAGCAGCGCCGCATAACCCAGGAGCAGCACGCTCATGGGCAGCATCGACGATGAAGAGGAGGGCGCCGCCCCGCTGCGTCGCCGCGAATCGGCTGCGGTGCGGCCCGCATTCGGCGATGCGGGAGCTTGGCGCTTCACGGTTTGCAGACTGAAAGAAAGGGATGCATGGCGGGATTCTCGCCGCCCGTTGTATCGTGTGGCCCCATGAGTACTTTGTTCTCTCCGCCGGTTTCATGGTTGCGAGCCCTGGCGGGGGGCATTCTGTTCGCCGCTTCAGTGCATGCGTTGGCGGCGCCTTCCGAATCTCCTTCTGCATCGGCCAGTGCTTCGGCCGAAGCGCTGCGCGCTACGCACCAGCGCATGAAGGGCAAGCTCGAGCGCAGCGGCTTCGGAAGGCCCATTCAGCTCGATTCGCTGGAAACGCCGGGCGGGCTGCAGGGCGACATCTATGCAGTGGTAGACCACTCGCTGCCGGAGATCAGCGCTGCGCTCAAGGAATCGTCCCACTGGTGCGAACTGCTCAAGCTGCACGTCAACAATCGACGATGCCGCGCGGGCACCACGCCGCAAGGGCAAGACATGCTGACGCTGTTCGTCGTGCGGCGCTACGACAAGCCGGTCGATCAGGCGTTTCAGCTGCCCTTCATCTATCGCGTGGCCAACGCAACGCCGGAGTACCTGTCGGTCGAGATGAACGCCGCCAGCGGACCGCTGGGCACAAGCAACTACCGGGTCACGCTGGAAGCGGTGGCGCTCGACGAGAAAAGGAGCTTCCTGCATTTTGGCTACAGCTACGACCACAACATGATGGTTCGCATGGCCACCCAGGCATACCTGGCCACCTTCGGCCGCAACAAGGTGGGCTTTACCGTGGTCGGCAAAGAGGCCGACGGGCAGCCCGACTACATCCGCGGCACGCGCGGACTGGTGGAGCGCAATGCGATGCGCTACTTTCTGACGCTGGACGCCTATCTCTCTTCGGACGCCGGTGCGCCGGCCGAGCGGCGCGAGCGCTCCTGGTTTGCCGCGGCCGAGCAGTATCCGCGGCAGCTGCACGAGATCGAACTCGAAACCTACCTTGCGATCAAGCGCGAGGACCGCGAACGCGACGGCACGAAGCGCTAAGAGGCACGGAAGGGGCGCTGAAAAAGCGAACCCGCCGCAACCTTTCGACTGCAATTTCACGGGCTTGTCATCTGCCTCGGCATTAATCGCCGGGGCCTGCGCCTTTGCGCGGGCGCTTCACAAGGACAAGCAATGCGGAAGACAAGAGGATCGAGGATGGGGTGGCTGGCGCTCGCAGGTGCCAGCGTGCTGTTGGGTGCCTGCGGCGGTAGCGATGGCGGCGGGAGTGGCGGATGGGCGTTTCCCCCGGCATCGGGTGGCGGTGGCGGTGGTGGCACGACGAATCCGCCGGCGGCCCAGTCGAAGACCGGCACCTTCCTTGACGCGGCGGTCGAAGGCCTGGACTACGTTGCCGGCAACGCCGACAAGGCGACCACCAACGCAGCCGGCGAATTCACCTGCAAGGACGGCGAGACGGTTATCTTCAGCGTCGGCGCGCTCGCGCTCGGCAGTGCTGCTTGCGGTGATGCGATCACCCCATTGACCCTGGCCGGCGGCACCGACGTGAAAGCCGATGCCGTCGTCAACCGCCTGCTCGCGCTGCAGAGCTTCGACGAGGACCGCGATCCTTCGAACGGCATTCGCCTGACTCCGGCGCTGAAGGTTGCGCTCACAGCCGGGTCCGTCGATTTCAGCGCCGCGGCCGCGAGCTTCGACACCGCTTTCAACGCAGTGCTCGCGGGCCTGCCCGCTCCCTACAATGCCCGCATGGTCGATTCAAGCCGCCGCACGCTGGCGCGTGAACACTTCGAGGACACGCTGGCTTCGCGCCTCGGCGCGCCGGTGACCGAAGCCTCGACGCAGACCAATGCGCTCGGCACCATCGGCATCGACGTCACGCGCTACCAGTTGCAGGCCGATGCCAGCTTCAACGTGCCCTACGAGGGCGACAACGAGAAGACCAAGGCCGACTTTCCCGCGGGCTTCCTGCCGGCCTACGGGTCGGGCCTGGCGTTCAAGGGCAAGGCCGACGACGGCACGCTCGAGTTCTATGCCATTACCGACCGCGGCCCGAACGGCGACGGCCCGACCGCGCCCGTGCCCAATGGCGGCGGCGCCACGAGCATCAGCAAGGTGTTTCCCGCGCCGTCGTTCGCGCCGAGCTTCGGCATCGTGCGCATCGGCAAGACTGGTGCGGTGCTCTCGTCGAGCGTGCCGCTCAAGCTCGATGCCGGCAAGAAGATCACCGGCCTGCCGCCGCAGTCGGGCGTGGGCTCGACGGGTGAAACGCCGCTGACCGACCGCTACGTGTTCGATGCCGCCAAGGCGAACTACGACGCCAACGGCCTCGACCCCGAGACCATGGTGCTCGACAAGGCGCGCAACGTGCTGTGGACCAGCGACGAGTACGGCCCGTTCATTGCACGCATCAACATCGCTACCGGCGTGATCGAGAAGAAATACGCCCCCGGCAGCGGCCCCGCCGATCTGCCGCTGGTGCTCGCGCAGCGCCGCGCCAACCGCGGCATGGAGGGGCTGACGCTCGACGCGGCAGACGGCAAGCTGCACGGCTTCCTGCAGAGTCCGATCGATCCGAAGGACGGCGCGGGCAAGTCGATCCAGGCCACGCCGCCGGGCGGCAGCAAGACAGATGTGCGCCACATCGCGAAGTTCACGCGCTGGCTCGCATTCGACCCGGCCACCGAGACGTCGAAGCTCTACGCCTACCCGATCGACGGCAGCCAGTACGACAAGAACCGCACCGGCAACGCCAAGCTCGGCGACGTGGTGAGCCTGGGCAACGGCCGCTTCATCGTGATCGAGCAGGGTGCGCGCAAGAGCGACGGCAAGGTGTTCAACAAGCTGATGCTGGTCGAGCTGCCGGCCAATGCAACCGACATTGCGGCCTTCGACCACAACCTGGAAATCAGCAGCATCACGCAGGCGCCTTCGGGAGCCGCTGACTACTCCACGGTGGTGACCATGCGCAAGACCGAGCTGCTCGACCTCAATGCGCTGGGCTGGCTGGCCGAAAAGGCCGAGGGCCTGACTGTTGTGGACGACCAGACCCTGGCATTAGTGAACGACAACGACTTCGGCCTGAGCACGATCCTGCTCGATGCCGACGGCAAGACCGTGGCAGGCAGCGTCGAGGATTGCACGGTGGATGCCACCGGCGCGATCATCGCCAAGTGCCCGGCGGGCGTGACGGGCGCGCGCATCACGCGCGGCAGCGACCTGGAACGGCCGGTGCGCATCTGGCTCATCAAGCTCGATCGCAAGCTGAGCGAACTGCGCCTTTGATCAGTCGGCCAGCGTGAGCAGCGGCACGTCGCGCTCCCGCGCCATGGCTTCGAGCTGTGCGCGGGTGCGGGTGCCAATCCAGGCGGCAATGCCCTCGCGCGTGGCCGCCGAGAACATGTCGCGCGAAGCCACGCCGGCCGCTTCGCAGAGGCGCTCCGCAAAGTGCGGCTCCAGCGCGGCAACCGCCACGCGTCCGTCCGCGCAGGGATACACGCGATAGCCCGCGTGCGCGCCGCCCACGGCGCCCTCGGGCCGGGTGAGGCCCCAGGTGCGCGGCAGCGCCAGCCAATCGGCCGATGCATTGAGTGCCACCTCGAGGTACACGCCGTTCGCGTTTGCCGCGGACCGGGCATGCAGGGTGGCCTGCAGCACCGCTTCGCTTGCGAGCAGGGCGCCGCCCATGTCGGCGTAGAGCGTGGGCGGCAGTTCGGTGCCGGTGACCAGGCCGCTTTCCGCAACATAGGTAAGGTCGTGGCCCGGCTCCTCGGCGCGCTCGCCGGGGGCGCCGACGATGGCGACCTGGGACAGCGACGGATGGCGCGCCTGCAGCGATGCCCAGTCGAGCTTCAGCTTGACGAGCGCTGAAGGCCGGAAAGAGGTGAGCAGCACGTCCGTGCGCGCGAGTTCGGCGTGCAGCTGTTGCTGGCCGGCTTCGGTTTTCAGGTCGGCCGTGCGAACCTCGATGCCCTCGTGCAGCGCGGCGTACGCGGCCTTGTCGTAAAGCGCCATCGGGTCGCGGGCGGGCGGCTCGAACTTCAGGCAGGTGGCACCCATGCCGCGGCAGCGCAGCAGTGCCGCGGGGCCCGGCAAGTTGAGCGCAAGGCTCAGCACACGCACGCCGGCGAGCGATTGGAAAGACGAAGCAGCGGGGCTTTGCATGGTCATGTATCCGGTGATCAGGGCGAAGGACATTTTTACCCGCGCAGAGCCAGATTTCGCAAGCCATGGCATTTGTCGGCGGCGTAGCATGCGCCATGGCGGCCCCGCGCCTTGCCGCTCTGTTGCAACCACCAAGGAGATTCACCATGTTTGAAGCTTCCCTCATGAGCGGCCAGCGCATTCTCGTGACAGGCGGTGGCACCGGCCTCGGCCGCGCGATGGCCGAGCGCTTTCTGGGCCTGGGCGCCGACGTTGCAATCTGCGGCCGGCGCCAGTCGGTCTGCGAAGAAACCGCGGCCGAGTGGCGCCAGCAGTTTCCGGGGCGCCGCATCGACACCTTCGGCGTGGACATCCGCGTTGCGCAGAGCGTGGACGACATGGTCGAGAGCCTCTTCCAGAGCGGGGGGCTCACCGGCCTCGTCAACAACGCGGCGGGCAACTTCGTGGCGCCGACCGAGAGCCTCTCGCCCCGCGCTTTCGATGCCATAGCGAACATCGTGTTCCACGGCAGCTTCTATGTCACGCAGGCTGTGGGCAAGCGATGGGTGGCCGAAGCGAAGGCCGGCAAATGGAAGGAGGGCGACGCGCTGCGCAGCGTGATGAGCATCATCGTGACCTGGGTCGACAACGGCAGCCCCTACGTGGTGCCTTCAGCCATGAGCAAGGCCGGCATCGAAGTCATGACCAAGTCGCTGGCGGTGGAGTGGGCGCGCCATGGCATTCGCCTGAACGCCGTGGGGCCGGGCGAAATTCCGACCGAGGGCATGAGCAAGCGCTTGAACCCCGGCGAGGAGCCCGGTGCCCGCAGCAAGAAGACCAACCCCATGGCGCGCACCGGCCGCATGAGCGAGCTGCAGAACCTGGCGGCCTTTCTCATGGCGCCCGGCCAGTGCGACTGGCTCACCGGCCAGAGCATCATGATGGACGGCGGCAACGCGCTGGCCACCGGCGGCAACTTCTACGAGCTGCGCCAATGGAGCGATGACGACTGGCAGGCCGCGCGCGAGCGCATCGAGGCGCAGAACCAGAAGGACAAGGCGCAGCGCTGACGGGCCTGCATGCCGCCAGCAGACGGATCACGCGTATCGTTGCGCAATATCAATCCAGGAAAAAAAGCAGATGCAACTCATCGGCATGCTCGATTCGCCCTATGTCCGCCGCGTGGCCGTCTCGCTGCGGATGCTCGGGCTTTCGTTCGAACACCGGTCGATCTCGGTCTTCAGCACCTTCGAACAATTTCGGGAGATCAATCCCGTGGTCAAGGCACCGACCTTGGTGTGTGACGACGGCACGCTGCTGATGGATTCCACGTTGATCATCGACTACGCCGAAACACTCGCCGGCCGCAGCCTCATGCCGTCCGGACTCGCGGAACGGCAGCATGCGCTGAAGGTACTCGGGCTTGCGCTGGCCGCGTGCGAGAAGTCGGTGCAGATCGTCTATGAGCGCAAGCTGCGCCCACCGGAAAAGCAGCACGCGCCGTGGGTCGAGAGGGTACGAGGCCAGCTCGGTGCGGCTTACGCGGGGCTCCAGGACGAACTGCGGAAGCTGCCTGCGCCAAACGCCGAAGGCACCATCGGGCAGGCCGCGCTGACAAGCGCCGTGGCATGGAGCTTCACCCAACTGGTGCTCCCGGATGTGATTGCGCCAGCCGATTACCCCTCGCTTGCAGCCTTTGCGGCCGACGTGGAAAAGCTGCCAGCTTTCGTGGCTCTTCCGCAGGTCTGAATCAGTTCGCGGCGATGTCCGCCCCGCGCTCGGCCAGCAGGCCGCGCAGCAGCGAGCGATGGCAGCGCGACTCGTCCTCGCAATAGCAGCCCACCGCAAGCGCCGTGCTGTGCGAAAGCGCCGCGAGCAGGTCGAGGCTGCGGCTCGCATCGGCCTCGGCCATCTCGGCTTTGTACTTGCGCATGAAAGCGTTCCATTGCGCGGGCGTTTCCGCTTCCTGGCCGAGCTTCATGGTCTCGGCCGAAGGTGCAAGGTTCGGGTACCACACGTCGTACCAATCTTGCGAGGCGAACTCCGTCTTGGGAACGCCGCGCGGCGGACGGCGCACGGTGCCGATGCGCAGGCCTTCGCCGTGGGCGCGCGGTGTGCCGAGGCGAACGATGCGAATGCTCATGCAGGGTCTCCTTTTTTTTGGACGGGCTTCAGGTGCCGACGATACCGCCGTCGCGCCGGCGAATGGCCAGCGTGGCCGAGCGTGGGCGTGCGCTGCCGGGCTCGGTGCCGTCGGGCCAGGCGCTGGTCGGCGTTCCGCTGCCGTCGTCGCGGGATTCGCCCGGGTGCTGGATGTTGACGAACAGCGTGCGCCGGTCGGGCGTTACCACGCAGCCGGTGACCTCGCTGCCGTTCGGCGCCGTCAAGAAGCGCTTGATGCGGCCCGTCGCCGGATCGGCGCACAGCATCTGGTTGTTGCCCAACGATGCATAGGGCGGCTTGCCGATGAGCTGGCCGCTCATGTCGGTCTGTATCCAGAGCAGGCCGCCGCCGTCGAAGTGCAAGCCGTCGGGGCTGCCGAAGACGTCTGCATTGGCCAAGGGATAGCGCGCGCCGCTGTCCGTTTGTGCCGGGTCGCCGGCGAGCGCGAAGTGGTCCCAGGCGAAGCCTTCGCTGCCTGCATCGCCGCCATCCTCGCGCCACCGCAGAATGCCGCCGAAGAGGTTGGCGGCGCGCGGATTGGCTGCGTCCGGCGCCGGCTTGCCGGGCTCGCCGCGCTGGCTGTTGTTGGTGAGCGTGGCGTACACCTCGCCGGTTTGCGGATGCACCGCAATCCATTCCGGACGGTCCATGCGGGTGCCGCCCACCACGTCGCCGGCCAGCCTGGCGTGGACCAGCACCTCGGCCTGGTCGGCAAAGCCGCCCGCCGCATCGAGGCCGTTGCGCCCGTGGACGAGTTCGAGCCATCGGCCGCGGCCGTCGGCGTCGAACCGGGCGACGTAGAGCGTGCCTTCGTCGAGCAGGCGGCTGTTGGCGGCACTGCCGTCGCTGGCTGAAACCTTTCCGTGGCTGACGAACTTGTAGATGTATTCGAACCGCGCGTCGTCGCCCATGTAGACCACGAGGCGCCGGTCCTTGGCGAGCGTGCAGGTGGCGCTTTCCTGGCGCTTGCGGCCTAGCGCGGTGCGCTTGACGGGCTTGGCCGCGGGATCGAAAGGATCGATTTCGACCACCCAGCCGAAGCGGTGGGACTCGTTCGGATGCCGGCTCATGTCGAAGCGTTCGTCGAAGCGCCAGTAGTCCACCCACTGCGAGCCCGGCACCGTGCCGTAGCGGCGCTGCGCGGGCGTGATGTCCCTGGCCGCTTCCTTCGGGCCGCCGAAGTAGCCGTGAAAGTTTTCTTCGCAGGTCAGATAGGTGCCCCACGGCGTCACGCCCATCGCGCAGTTGGCGAAGGTGCCGAACACCTCGTCGCCGGTGGGGTTGGCCTGTGTGCGCATCAGCGGCGTACCCGCCGCGGGGCCTGCAATGCGCATGGGCGTGTTGCCGTGCACGCGGCGGGCATAGGGCGACGGGCGCACCTGCCGCCAGCCATCGCGCGTGCGCCGGATCTCGATGACCGAAACACCCATGGCATGCAGCGACTTGCGCACCTTCTCGGCGGTCCATTCCTTGATGCCGTCAGCGTGGAGCAACTGCTCGTCGGTGTATTCGTGGTTCATCACGAGCAGTGCGCGGTCTGGTGTTGCAAGCGGAAAGAAGTGCATCCCGTCGTGGTGCATGCCCGCCTGCAGTGCCTGGTCGGCCGCGCTGTGGGAGCCATCGGGCGCAAAGGCCGGCATCGGCTGGCCCTTCACTCCCGTGGGCGTGCCCCATGGATAGAGCAGTTGCCATTCGTACTCCGGCGGCACCACCACCGCGTCTCGCAGCGAAACCGGAACGGCAGTGAAGCCGAGCATCGCCGTCTCGGCGCGGCTGGGGAATGCGTGGGCACCGCTTCGGTGGAGCAGCGCCACCACGGCGGCGGCGCCCGATTGCAGAAAGATCCGGCGATCCACGGGCATGAGTCGAAGCAGGTGTTGGGTGGGCGACAGGCGCCATCATCGCCGAGCGCTCGCACCGGGCGATACTGGCGCGAAGAAAACCGAAGGAGACACGACATGGCCGACCGAATCGAATGGACCCGCCACCCCGACGGCGTGGTGGAACTGCAGCTTGCACGCGCCGACAAGATGAACGCGCTCGATCCCGCGATGTTCGACGCGCTGATCGAGGCCGGCGAATCCTTGCGCCGTGACGCCGCGGTGCGCGCCGTGGTGGTCTCGGGCCAGGGCAAGGCGTTTTGCGCCGGGCTCGACATGGCTTCGTTCGAGCGCATGGGGCAGGGCGCCGCGAGTGCCGTGCTGGGCGCCGCGGCCGGCGGCACCGACCTGGCCACCCGGACCCATGGCATTTCGAACGCAGCCCAATACGTTGCAATGGCCTGGCGCGAAGTGCCGGTGCCAGTCATCGCCGCCGTACATGGCGTGGCTTTCGGCGGCGGCCTGCAGGTGGCGCTGGGCGCCGACATCCGCATCGTGGCGCCCGACACCAGGCTTTCGGTCATGGAGATCAAGTGGGGCCTTGTGCCCGACATGGGGGGCATGGTGCTGATGCGCGAGCTCGCCCGCAGCGACGTGGTGCGCGAACTCACCTTCACCGGGCGCATCTTTTCGGGCGAGGAGGCGCTGAAACTGGGTTTTGCCACCCGGCTGGCCGCCGAACCGTTGGCCGAAGCCCTCCAGATGGCACGCGAGATCGCGGGAAAGAGCCCCGACGCCATCCGGGCGGGCAAGCGCCTGCTCAATGCCGCGCTGTCGCAAAGCGCAGCAGATCTGCTGGTTGCCGAGTCGGTCGAGCAGCGGGCGCTGATCGGGGGCGCAAATCAGACGGAGGCGGTCCGCGCCAACATCGAGCGGCGCCCGCCGCAGTTCGGCGCCGCCACCTGACCCGCGCCGCCTAGGCGGAAAGGCTGTTTTTCGCCTTTCAGCGCCCAAAAGCGGCCAATTTCGCGCCCAGGGCCGAGTGTTTGTAAGAACTAAGGATTGCTTTCTGCGGAATGGTCCTCTGCGGACAAACATGACCTTTGTGTGACTAAGGTCACGTCTTGGCCGGGATTAAGGGTTCGGAAGGGTGGCCGAGTCAGTCACATTCCTTAACAATTAATCCTTTTGACTGCGATGGCGATCCTGCATGTCGACCACGTTTTTCTGCAATCTCAGCGTGCCCATCCTGGTGGGCGAGGATCGCTACAAGTACATCCCTGTCGTCGGCGTCTTCCGAAGCATTCCGTTCGAGCAAATAGACGAGTGGGTGATGCACCCCGATGGCAAGCCCCGGAGCGACCGCGAGCTCGCGGCCGAAGTTCTTGTCGAGATCCGCGTACCGCCCGAAATGAGCGGAAGCGCTGCTGCGCGCGCGTTCGAGATTGCGGACCTCCTGCAATTGGACCGCGCGGCTGCGATCGTGGTCTCTACCTACCTGGCGGCACTGCCGCGCGTCTGACCGCCCGCTCGGCGATTCTTCGCCATTGCCTCAGCCCGGAGTCCCAGCGCCAGTCCTAGCGCCCCGGCCTAGCGCCCCGCCTAGTGCCTGCCGCGCGCATCCACCGGCCAGATGGCCACCAGGGTGTCGCCATCGACCACGTGGTAGGCGTCGTGCAGGTTGACCGTCGGGTCGCAATGCGGGGTGACGAACTCGACACGCTCCCCCAGCGCTGGCCGCGCCCCGGCGAACAGCAGTTTGCCGTGCTCGTCGCCAAAGAACGCGTAGCGGCTCGCCGGGTCGGCGCCGCGCGCCACCAGCGGCACGCCGGCGTCGGTGGCAAAGCACTTGGTGCCGCCATCGACCGTGACCCAATCCGCCGCATTGGCGCTCACCACCGCCGTCTGCACGAACAGGGACACCTCGAAAGGCGAGGGCTGCCCGGGGGCGCCAAGCACCTCGGTGTATTCCGCGTCCATGAAGACATAGGAGCCCGCCTGCAACTCGGTGAATGCGTCGCGCTGCGCGTCGAGGTCGTGCGTGCCCGTGCCGGCGCCCGTCACGATCTCGAAATGAATGCCCTCCTGCCTGGCCTGCGCCACGATGCGCGCAACGGTTTCGCGCAGGCCGGCGGCCGCTGCACTGCGCTGCCCCCGGTCGACAATGTGCTGCAGATTACCGGCGTAGGCCTGCAAGCCGCGCAGCTTGAGGCGCGGCTCGGCCGCGATGCGGCGCGCGAGCTCGAGCACCTGCGCTTCGGTTGCGGCGCCGGTGCGGTTGTAGCCCGCGCCGTAGTCGACCAGCACCTCGAGCGGATGCGGCAGCCCCAGCGTGGCGGCGGCAAGGTCCGCGGCATTGCGCGGGTCGTCCACCACCACCATCATTCCGCCCGGCCCCGCGAGCCTGGCAAGCTTGACCACCCGCGCGATCTTGCTCGGCGTCACGGCGGGCGAGGTGATCAGCACATCCGGAATGCCGGCCTTGACCATGACCTCCGCCTCGCCCAGCGTGACGCAGCTCACCCCGATGGCGCCGGCGGCCACCTGGCGCCGCGCAATCTCCACCGACTTGTGCGTCTTCACGTGCGGGCGCAGGCCCACACCGCGCGCCTTGGCAAAGGCGGCCATGCGCTCGATGTTGCGCATGAGGGCGCCCAGGTCGAGCAGGAGCGCGGGCGTATCGAGCGACTGCCGGCCGCCGGCCAGCCCGATCAGCGGCGTGTTGACTTGCGTATCAGGGAGCATGGGAAACCTTCGTATGCAGAGTTCAGGGTGCGCGCGCCAGGCACGAGGCAGGGCGAAATGATCGCATCGAAAAGCCGCTTGTGGTACTGCGCGCAGCGGCCGAAAAAAGAGTGTCGCTCAGTCGGCCCGTGACGGCGCCCGGTGCCCCGAGCGCCCCGGCCGCCCCGAGCGCTTGACTGCCAACCACCAGAGCAGCGCCGCATTGACGGCCCAGCCACCTGCGAGCAGGAGCAGCGCCGTCTGCGCAACGCCCGGCGCGAGATCGAGCGTCAGCAGGGCCAGCGACCAGGGCAGCGCCCCCGCGATGGCCGCCAGCATGGCCAGTTCGCTTTCGGGAAAGGCGGCGGACGACACCACGCACACCGCGCCCGCGGTGGAATAGGCGAGCGCGCCAATGCGCCACCAGGAGGGGAAGGGCGGCCGAGGGTCTGTGGTGTCCATGTGGCAACGATTGCAGGCGTCTACAGTGTGCCGCGACAGCCGCCCGCGCGAAGCGATGTAAGTCTTCAGGCGATGCCTGCCGGGCCAGGGTCGCTTTTGTTCCCCAGGCGCGCGAAGGCGTCGGAAAGGCAATCCACGAAGACGCGTATGCGCGAAGAAAGCTGATGCCGCTGCGCGTACACGGCATAGATGTCGGCGCCGGGCGTGCGGTACTGCGGCAGCACCTGCACAAGTCGGCCGCTCGCGAGATACCGCTCGATGTCCCATTCGGCTCGCATCACGATGCCGTGTCCGTCCAGCGCCCATCGCACTGCAATTTCCCCGTCGTTGGTGGTCAGCGCGCCGCGGACCTTGATGGTTTCGGTCTGTTCGCGGCGGCCTTTTCCGCTGGAAAGGCGCCACACCCCGTAGGCGTCGTTGCCCTGGCGAATGCCGATGCAGTCATGGCGCGCCAGGTCGCTCGGCACCACCGGCGTTCCGCGCTGGGCCAGGTACTTGGGCGAGGCGCACAGCAGCCGCCGGTTCGGCGCCAGGCGCTTGGCGATCACTCTCGCGTCCGGCGGCTCGCCAAAGCGCACGCAAACGTCGAAGGCATCGTCCGTCAGTGGCGGCGGGTCGGCGGAAAGCTGCAACTGCACCTCCACGTCGGGACACAGGCGGCTGTAGCGCGAGATCACCGGCGCCACGTGCATGCGGCCGAACCCCAGGGTCGCATTCACGCGCAGCAGGCCCTTCGGCGAGCCCCGGCCCTTGGCCAGAAGCTGGTCCAGGTCGTCGAGCTCGCCGAGGATGCGGCGCGCATGCTCCAGAAACACCTCGCCCTCCGGCGTCAGGCTCATGCGCCGCGTGGTGCGGTTCACCAGCGGCATGCGAAGCCGCTGCTCCATCTGCGAAAGCCGCTTGCTCACCGCCGGCGTGGACACCCCCAGGTTGCGCGCCGCGGCGCTCAGGCTGCCGCCGGTAGCAATCTGCACGAAGAAGCCCAGTTCGGAGGGCTGGATGCCGTGGCTCATGGTCGAAACGATTGTTGACTTGCGGTTAATGATGGATTCACTTTACCCCTGCGATGTCATTGGGTGCAAACCACAGAATCGGCCGAACCACTCAAAGGACGACGGCGCAAATGAAGACGTACAAGATTGCAACCATTCCCGGAGACGGCATCGGCAAGGAAGTGATTCCCGCGGGCCAACAGGTGCTCCAGGCGCTGGCCTCGGCCGGCGGAAGCTTCAGCTTCGAATTCGAGAACTTCGATTGGGGCGGCGACTACTACCGCGAGCACGGCGTGATGATGCCGAACGACGGCCTGGAGGCGCTGCGCGGCAAGGACGCCATCCTGTTCGGCTCGGCCGGCGATCCGCACATTCCCGACCACATCACGTTGTGGGGCCTGCGCCTGAAGATCTGCCAGGGCTTCGACCAGTACGCCAACGTACGCCCGACGCGCATCCTGCCCGGCATCGACGGCCCCCTGAAGCGCTGCGGGCCCGATGACCTCAACTGGGTGATCGTGCGCGAAAACTCCGAAGGCGAATACGCCGGCGTCGGCGGCCGCGTGCACCAGGGGCACCCCATCGAAGCCGCTACCGATGTCTCGATGATGACCCGCGCGGGCGTCGAGCGCATCATGCGCTTTGCCTTCAAGCTGGCGCAGTCGCGGCCCCGCAAGCTCCTCACGGTCATCACCAAGAGCAACGCCCAGCGTCATGCCATGGTGATGTGGGACGAGATTGCGCTGCAGGTCTCCAGGGAGTTTCCGGACGTGACCTGGGACAAGGAACTGGTCGACGCATCGACCGCGCGAATGATCAACCGGCCCGCCTCGCTCGACACCCTTGTTGCCACCAACCTGCATGCCGACATCCTGAGCGACCTGGCCGCCGCGCTCGCGGGTAGTCTGGGCATTGCACCGACCGGCAACATCGACCCCGAGCGCCGCTACCCCTCGATGTTCGAGCCGATCCACGGCTCCGCCTTCGACATCATGGGCAAGGGCCTGGCCAATCCGGTCGGCACCTTCTGGTCGGTCGTGATGATGCTCGAGCACCTGGGTGAGGCTGACGCCGCAAGGCGCGTCATGCAGGCGGTCGAAGCCGTGACGGCCGACCCTTCGCTTCACACCCGCGATCTGGGCGGCACCGCCACCACCGCGCAGGTCACGCAGGCCGTGTGCGCGCGGCTCGCATAGAGACCGCCGCATTTCCTCCGCAACCCGCAAGAAGAACGGCGCACGCCGTCAGCCTGGAGACAAAGACATGAAGAAGCAACCGTTCGCCGTGGGGCGCCGCACCGTCGCGGGGACTGTGCTGGCAGCCATCGCACTTTCTGCCATGCCCTGGGCCGCTGCGCAGGAGCCGTGGCCGGCCAAGCCGATCAGCCTGGTCGTGCCTTTTCCGTCCGGCGGCACCACCGACGTGCTGGCCCGCGCACTCGGCGATGCGCTCTCCAGGAGCCTGGGCCAGCCTGTTGTCGTGGAAAGCAAGCCGGGCGCCGGCGCCACGCTTGGCGCCGACTACGTGGCCAAGGCCAGGCCCGACGGCTACACGCTGCTGATGGGCGCCGTGCACCACACCATTGCCACCAGCGTGTACAAGAAGCTCCCCTACGACTTCCAGAAAGACTTGGCGCCCATCACCACGGTGGCCATGGTGCCGAACGTGCTGGTGGTCAACGCTTCGCTCACGCCCGCAAAGTCGGTGGCTGAGCTGGTTGCCGCCGGCAAGTCGTCGTCCAAGGAACTGGCCTACGGCTCCAACGGCAACGGCACCGCGCAGCACCTCATCGGCACCCAGTTTCAGGCCAGCACCGGCGTGAAGCTGCTGCACGTGCCCTACAAGGGGAGCGGGCCGCTCACCACCGACCTGCTGGGCGGGCAGGTGGACATGTCGTTCGACACCATCACGCCCGTGCTGCAGCACATCAAGGGTGGCAAGCTGCGCGCCTTGGCCGTGACCACGGCCAGGCGCTCGGCCGTGCTGCCCGATGTGCCGACGCTCGAAGAGGCGGGGCTGAAGGGCTTCGACATCGGCACCTGGTTCGGCGTGCTTGCGCCCGCCGCAACGCCGAAGGACATCGTCGCGAAGCTGAATGCCGAGATGGTGAAGATCATCAGGTCGCCGGAGTTCGCCGAAAAGATGCGTGCGGTCGGCGCCGACCCCATAGGCGACAGCTCCACGGACATGGCGGCACGGATCCGCGACGAGACGGCCAAGTTCGCCAGGCTCGTGAAAGAGGGCAAGGTGGCGGTGGAGTAGGGCGAGGCGCTAAGCACCGATCACGGCAGCGCTCCCTCGACGATGTACACGCGCGACTTTGCCGACCTGAAGCGGATGGGGCGGATCTCCCGATACTGAGGTGAGTCGTACCAGGCCTGTGCCCGCTCCAGGGTGGGAAAAGCGATCATGACGATGCGCTTTGTGGGCTCGCCTTCGAGCACGCTGATCTGCCCGCCACGCACGAAGTAGTAGCCACCGAAGGCCCTGAAGGTCGCCTCCACTTGTGCGCTGTAGGGCTTGATGCCTTCGGGGTCGGTAAGTTCGAATTCGGAGACGTAGTACGCGGGTGCCTTGCTTGCCGGCGGCAGGCCGAGAAAGATCGGCTCCGCTTCCAACAGCGTGCGCGAGGTGATCATCGACCTGGTGGCTTCCACATACTTCTTGAAGTGCGGCGAGTCGATGTGCTGCCGGTAGGCTGCTTCGTCGGCATAGATCTCGACGAAGCGCAGTTGTGCCGGCTGCTCTTTCAGTGCGAAGGCGTAGATGCCCAGCACGCCCGGTTCAACGCGGATCGATGTGTCGATTTCTTCCGACACGGCGTCCTTGTAGGCCTGGAGCTGGGCCGGATCGATCGTCAGCTCTGCGACCCGCACGTGTGCCCGGGAAGGCAAACTCTTCTTGGCGCCCAAGCGCACGGGCACGGCTTCGTGCAGTTCGCGGCGCAGCATCATCGTGTCTGTCGCGCCGCGAAACTTCTGGAAGTGCGGCGTCTGCACGTGGTCTTGGTAGGCCTTTGCGTCGACATACATCTCGAACACACGGACGTGACCAGGATTGCTTTTTTCGGCCACGGCATGGAAGGCGAGGACTCCGGGCTCCAACATGGTGGCCTCGGCGTTTTCGCGCGCGGCCTTGTAAAAGTCATCGAGTCGGCTCTTGTCGATATCGAGTTCTGCAAATCGCACGAGCGGTGTCGAGGCGGGTTGGGCGAGCGCAGTCCGGCACAGCGCGAGCGTCAACAGCAACGTGCCGACAAGCGCCAGCACCCAGAGGCGCAACGGCATGTGAATGGTCGAGAACAGCATGCCGAATTCTTGGCGCACACAGGGCGGCAGCAATAGACAGATCCGACCGAGTTCTTGCCTGATCCGACTGTTGCTGCAAGCAATGTGCAGCCACCAGTCAGCGACGCCCTACCATGGAGTCTTTCAGCCGCGGAGTGAAAGAGGTGAAGCAGGAATTGCCCGGTGTCCAGGCGGATACGTTCGAAGCCTTGCGCGCGGCGCTGGCTGAACGCATTGCGCGCTGGACAGAAGGTGCGGAGCAGTTCGACACAGCCATTCCCGGGCTTGCGTTCTACAGGCACGATGCGCCGACCCCGCCCATGAACTGCATGGTCGGACCGAGCATCGCGCTGACGGTGCAAGGCGCCAAGCGCGCGCTGCTGGGAGGCCGGAGCTACAGCTATCACAGTGGCCGCCACCTCATTGCCGCGCTCAACCTGCCGGTGGTGCTGCAGGCGGTGGAGGCGCATCCCGATCGGCCGTACCTGAGCCTGGTGCTGGAACTGGATGCACGCGGTATCGCGGAGTTGCTGCTCATGCAGGCCGAGCCGCCCGCGTTGCCCGTGCACTCGTCCACGGCCCCAGGCTTGGCACCGAGCCTCGTATTGGGCGATACGACCGAGGCGCTTCTCGAGCTCTTCCTGCGTTTGGTCAAGCTGCTGGACGAGCCGGCCGCGCTTGCGGTGATTGCGCCGCTGGTGCGAAAGGAAATTTTCTATCGCCTGCTCACGGGCGAGCAGGGCGCATGGTTGTGGCAGATGGCGTCCGCGGGCAGCCAGAACCAGCGCATTGCGCGTGCCATCGAATGGCTGAAGCTCAATTTCGCCCAGCCGCTGCGCATCGAGGAACTTGCCGCCCATGTGCAAATGAGTCCATCGCGGTTCCACCATCATTTCCGCGCCTTGACGGCCATGAGCCCGCTTCAGTTTCAGAAATGGCTGCGCCTCAACGAAGCACGCAGGCTGATGCTGGCGGATTGCATCGATGCCTCGAGTGCGGCGTTCCAGGTCGGGTATGAGAGCCCCTCGCAGTTCAGCCGTGAATACGGCCGCCTGTTCGGTGCCCCGCCGCGGCGGGACATCGAAGACCTGCGGCAGAAGGGCGGCGCCGAGGGCGCGAAATGACGCGTGACTCGATCAGCGACCTGCTGGCCTTCATGGCGGTGGCGCGCGAGCGCAGCTTCACGCGTGCGGCCTCCAAGCTTGGCGTGTCGCAATCGTCGTTGAGCCACACCATCCGTGCGCTGGAAACCCGCCTGGGGGTGCGCCTGCTGACGCGCACAACGCGCAGCGTGGCGCCCACCGAGGCCGGCGAGCGGCTGCTGCAAACGGTGGCGCCACGGCTGCAGGAAATCGAAGCCGAAGTCGCCGCGGTCGGCGAACTCGGTACCCGGACGAGCGGGAACATTCGCATCACGGCCATCGACTACGTGGTGGACACCGTGCTCTGGCCCCGGCTGAGGCCGCTGGTTGCCGAGTACCCTGATCTCAAGATCGAGATCAGCTCGGACTACCGCATGGTCGACATCGCGGCCGAGCGTTTCGACATCGGCGTGCGCTGGGGCGACCAGGTGGCCAAGGACATGATTGCGGTGCGCCTCGCACCCGACCAGCAGATGGTGATCGCCGGTGCGCCGGGCTATCTGGCGGAGCGCGGCGTGCCGGCCACGCCGCAGGAACTGCTTGCGCACAACTGCATCGCGCTGCGCCTGGCGGGCGGCGGCCTGTATGCATGGGAGCTCAAGAACGGCGACCGCGAGTTGCAGGTGCGCGTGGGTGGGCAGGCGACGTTCAACAGCGCCTACCAGATGCTGAGCGCGGCACTGAGCGGCTGCGGCCTGGCCTTCGTGCCGCAAGACCTGGCCTGGCCTCATCTGCAGGCGGGGCGCTTGCAGGCCGTGCTGGGTGATTGGTGTCCGGTATTCCCGGGCCTGCATGCCTACTACCCGAGCCAGCGCCGGTCGATGCGTGCATTGACGTTGGTGATCGACGCGCTGCGCTACCGCGGCTGAGGTTCATCGGGCAAGCGCAGCGCATCGATCACCATGGAAACCGCCTGCGTCTTCTGGCGCCGGCTGGGGTAGTACATGAAGAAGCCGGGCGAGGTCGGAAACCACTCCTCCATCACGCAGCGCAGGCGGCCGGCCTCCACGTGCGGCCGCGCCAGGTATTCGGGCGTGGAAGCGAGTCCGCAGCCATCCAGCGCCGCCTGCAGGATCTGGTAGCTGCCATTGAACGTGAGCTGCCCTTGCACCTGCACGCGTTCGGCTTGGCCGTTGCGTTCCAGCGGCCAGGCAAAGAGGCCGCCACGCGTTGCCAGCCGCAGCGTGATGCAGTTGTGCGCAAGCAGGTCCTGCGGCGTTTGCGGCACCAGGTGGCGCTCGAAGTAGGCCGGCGCACCGACGATCAGGCGCCGAAAGTCCGGCGTGATGCGCACCGACACCATGTCGCGTGCAATGGCTTCACCGGTGCGCACGCCAATGTCGTAGCGCTCCTCGACGATGTCGACCATGCGGTAGCTGGTGTCGATCTCGACCTTGATGTCGGGGTACTTGTGCAGCAGCGGCGCGAGGCGCGGCCAGATGAACAGGTCCGCCACGGTGTCGACCGCGGTAATGCGCACCGTGCCGGCCGGCTTGTCGCGGAACTCGGCCAGCGCCTCCAGCTCGGTTTCGATTGCATCGAACTGCGGCGCCACCGTAGCCATCAACCGCTCGCCCGCTTCGGTGGGAACCACGCTGCGCGTGGTGCGGGTCAGCAGGCGCACGCCCATGCGGCTTTCCAGCGCGCGCATCTTGTGGCTGAGTGACGATGGCGACACGCCGAGCGTGGCCGCCGCGCGGGTGAAGCTGCGCTCGCGCGCCACCGCAAGGAATGCGAGCAGGTCGTTGAAGTCGTCGCGCGGCATGGCTACCTCAGCCGCCGGCCCGCGGCCTGTGGCCCGTGAAAGAGGGCAGTCGTCATGCCCTCGAGTCTAGGTGCGCTTCGCGTAGGAAAACGGCTCGCGATTCATGCGCCCGGTCGATAAGTGCATGCGGATGAGGGCGGCTAGTCAGGGTGGGCGAGCCCGCCTACGCTTGGAGCCAGTGAAAGGTCTTCCGCATGAAAACATCCTTGTATTGCGCGCTATGCGCCGTATCGCTTCAGGCCGGCGCCGCTGAAGCTCAGCCCGAAGCTGCCCAGCAGGTCGCGCGCGCGGGCAGCCAGCCCTCGGCTGCGGGCCCGGCCGAATACTTCACCGGTCGCGTCCGGGTCGATCCGGTGTGGCCTGCCAACGCGCACATCAATGCCTCCGGCGGCGTGGTGACTTTCGAGCCGGGCGCGCGCTCGGCCTGGCATACCCATCCCGCAGGGCAGCGGCTGCTGGTGATGTCGGGTGTGGGGCTGACCCAGGAGTGGGGCAAGCCCGTGCAGGAGATTCGCACGGGTGACACGGTCTGGTGCCCGCCGGGTGTCAAGCACTGGCACGGCGCGGCGCCGGGTACCGCGGTGAGCCACCTGGCCGTGACCGGCACAGTGAATGGCAAGAACGTCGAATGGATGGAGAAGGTCAGCGATGAGCAATATGGCGCGCGCTAGACATCGCACCGCCGCCGTGGCGGCCATGGCCCTGGTGCTTGCGGCTCCGGCCATCCATGCATCCCAGAACCAGCAGGAGCCAGCCGGCATGACCAGCACACCCCAATCCCAAGCCTTGTCGGCCACGCACCAGGCCATCGTGCCGATCGCGGCCTTTGCCGCCGCGGGCGACATTGCCAGGCTGAACGCGGCCTTGAACCAGGGGCTGGATGCCGGCCTTACCGTGAGCGAAGCCAAGGAGGTGCTGGTGCAGCTGTACGCGTATGCAGGCTTCCCGCGCAGCCTGAATGCGCTGACGGAGCTGATGAAGGTGGTTGACGCGCGCAAGCAGCGCGGCCTGAAAGATGCCGAGGGCCGCGGGCCGAGCCGCCCCATTCCGAAGGGCGACGCCCTCATGGCCGCAGGAACGGCAAACCAGACCAAGCTGTCGGGCGCGCCGGTCCAGGGGCCGCTGTTCGACTTTGCGCCTGTGGCCAACGAATACCTGCGGGCCATCTGTTCGGCGACATCTTCGAGCGCGACAACCTCGACTGGCAAAGCCGCGAGGTGGCCACGGTCAGCATGCTGTCCGCGCTTGCGGGTGTCGAGTCGCAGCTGCAGTCGCACATTCGCATCAGCATGAACGTGGGCCTCTCGGCGCAGCAGCTGCGGCAACTCGGCAGCGTGCTGGCCGACCGCGTGGATGCAGAAAGCGCCAAGCGCGTGCACGACGCGCTGGAGCGCCACCTGGCGAGCAAGCCGGCAGGCTGACAGAACCGCAGCCGCAACCGCAGCCGGTCAGCCTTGCTCTTCGTCCTCCATGTCCTGCTCCAGCTTCTGCCGGATCGAGGCCATGACTTTCTGCATTGTCTTGATGTCGTCCACCGCTACGCCGTTCGAGAGGCTGTTGATCCACGGGGCTTGCAAGGCCATGGCGGCCGTGTAGACCTGCCTTCCCCTGTCGGTCAGCACCACGAGTTGCGCCCGGCGGTGGTGAGGGTTGGTCTCGAACGCGACGAGCTCTTCCTTCTCCAGGTCGTTGACGATCCGCTGCACGTTTTGCCGATTGGCGCCCAGCGTGCGGGCAAGCCACGCCACGGGCTGCGGATGTTCGCCCTTGAAGATGGTGCCAAGAATCTGCCAGCGAGCGCTCGTCAGCCCGAGCGGCGCCACCAGCCGGTCGCCGGCGGTCAACAGGCGGCTGTTGAGCCTGAACAGTTCGAGCATCAAGCTGCTCATCGCTTCGCCGGCAGGCGTTCGCTTGGTCTTTGTCATTTGTTGCTATAAGGCTTTATTGACAACATAATGTCATATTGGCATCATTTGATCGTACCAGACCGACCTCGGTTTCAAAGGACGAGACGATGACATTGAGCAACAGCACCATCCTTGTGACCGGGGGCGCCAGCGGCATCGGGTTTGCGCTTGCTGCAATCGTTCACTCTCGCGCTCGGGCATCGACTTCGCCACACCGCGGTCAAGGTGGTCCGTATCGCATGCGATGAATCGCATCCTTCTGGTCGAGGACCATGAGCGGCTTGCCCGGCTCACGTGCAGCGGGCTGCAAGCCGCCGGTATTGCGGCCGATGTCGTCCAACGCGGCGATGCGGCGTGGGCTGCCATCCAGGAGGTGCCATACGGTGCGCTGGTGCTCGACCGGGGGTTGCCCGACGGAGACGGTATTGCCCTGCTGCAACGCTTGCGCGCGCGGGGATTCGGCGTGCCCTGCCTCGTGCTGACGGCACGCGATGCCTTGCACGACCGCGTGGAAGGGCTCGAGTCCGGGGCGGACGACTACCTTGCCAAGCCGTTTGCCATGGACGAAATGGTGGCGCGCGTGCGCGCGCTGCTGCGCCGCCCCGTGGCATGCCGGCCGCTCGAACCCGCCCATGGCGACCTGCGCCTGAAACCGGCTGAGGCAACCGTTTGCTGTGGTGCGGAGCGCGTGTCATTGGCGCCGTCGGAAATGCAGATTCTGCTGTTGCTGGTGCAGGGCGGCGGCGAGACGGTGCGGCGCGCCGCGCTCGAACTGGCTGCATGGGGATTGGGCGGCGCGGTGACGCCGAATGCACTCGACGTGGCCCTTCACAGGCTTCGCCGAAAACTGCTCGCCATTGGATCGCGGCAGCGGGTTGTCAACTTAAGAGGCCTCGGCTATGCGCTTCGTCCAGTCGGCGTGGCTGAATAGTCTCAGCTTCAAGATATTGCTCGCATTCGTCGTCGGCGTGGTGCTGAGCATCGTGCTGATCGCTTCGATCCTCGTCACGGTGCTGACAGTGCGCAGCGACCTCCTGTTCGTTGCCGACCTGGTGGGGCGTGCAGAGGAGTTGGCGGGCGCATTGCAGTTCGACGGTTCGGGAACGCCCGTCGGGTTCGATGCGCGCGAGAGCAGTGCGGACTGGATGTACGACAGCCTCAGGCAAGAGGTGGCGTATCGCGTGTTGGATGCCTCCGGCAACGCCGTGATGTCTTCTGTTGGGGGCGACGCATTCTGGGCGGGCGCGGCCCGGCAGGCCGGTCGCGGGTACTTCAAGTTCGAGCACAACGGGGAGTCGATTCACGGTGCCACCGTGCCCGTGGAGCACGCGGGTCAGAAGTGGTTCTTGCAGTTTGCTGCGAGCGCACGGCTTGCCGATCTCATGCACCGGCATTTCGCGCTGCCGTTCATGGTGGCGGGGATCGGCGTGTTCAGTCTGGTCCTGCTGGTTGTTTTTGGCGCGTGCGCTTTCCTGGCGCTGCGCTGCACGCTCAAGCCCTTGCGAAGCGTCGCAGCTTCGGCTGCCGCGATCGCGCCGAGATCCATCCATGCCAGGCTACAGGTGGCCGGAGTGCCATCGGAGGTAGTGCCGCTGGTCGAAAGCTTCAATCGCGTGCTCGAGCGGCTGGAGCATGGATTTCGCATTCAGCAGGAGTTTCTTGCGACTGCGGCGCATGAGCTGAAGACCCCGCTCGCGTTGATCCGTGCACAAATCGAACTGGGTGAAACGGGCGCCGGCCGCGACTCGCTGCTCATGGACGTCGAGCACATGGCGCGCCAGGTGCAGCAGCTGCTCCACCTGGCCGAGGCCAGCGAGGCTCAGAACTACAGCTTTGCGGAAGTCGATGTGCAGGAGGTCGTAGGGGAGGGCGTTGCCTACCTGGAGCGCATGGCGCAGGCGGCAGGCGTGCATCTTTCAGCACACTTCAACGGGCAGGACAGCCACGAGAGCCAGCAGCTTCACTGGACCGCCGATAGAGGGGCGTTCTTCACGGTGCTGAAGAACCTCATGGAGAACGCCATCCAGCATGCACCGCGAGGCACGAAGGTGACGGTCGAGGTGGGTGCCGAGGCAATGGCGGTTCGAGACTGGGGGCCGGGCGCAGACCCGGAACAGATCATGAAGATGTTCACGCGCTTCTGGCGCGGGCCTCATCGCCGCGACCATGGCGCGGGACTTGGCCTGGCCATTTGTCGCGAAATTGCGCAGGCGCACGGATGGAAGCTCTCTGCGCAGAGGGCCGAACCGGGCATGCGCTTTCTGCTGGCTCGTTCAGATGCGCAAGAGGAGATTGCGGTAACCCGGACGACGAAGCAGGGCCGGTAAGTCGCCGGAAAGTCTTCCAGGCGGAGGATCCAGAAATCCTGTTTGTCCTGGTGCGATCTCAATGCCTCACTCTGTCGGTCCACGCTCCCTTTATCGCGCTCGTATTGCTGACCGGTTTCGCGCGAGTGACCGCACTGCAGGCGCATTGCCGCCGGACATGGCACCGGCCCGGCCTGCACAGCCAGCATCGGACTCGGCTTCCAACGTGGCGCTCAGCGTCGTGGTGCCGGTTTTCAACGAAGAGGCGGTGCTGGTCGAGTTTCAACGTCGCATGAACGCCGTGCTGGTAGGCCTTGGCGTAAGGTACGAAGTGATCTACGTCGACGACGGGAGTACCGACCAGACCGCTCATCTGCTGCAGCGTCTGCAGCGCAGCCATCCGGGGATCTCGTATGCGCGCCTGACCCGAAATTTTGGCAAGGAAGCCGCCATGAGCGCGGGTCTGCAACTTGCAAGCGGAGAGGCCGTGGTGGTCATCGATGCCGACTTGCAAGACCCTCCCGAGCTTCTGCCCGCGATGCTTGCGGCATGGCGTGGCGGGGCCGACGTGGTGAACATGAGGCGGCGAGAGCGGCTCGGCGAGTCGTGGTGGAAACGGGCCACCGCCAGCGCGTTCTATCACTTCATCGAGCGCGTGAGCGACGTGCCGATTGCGCGGCACGTGGGCGACTTTCGCTTGTTCAGCCGACGGGCAGTCGATGCACTGAACCAGCTGCCTGAGCGCGGGCGCTTCATGAAGGGCCTGTTCGCCTGGATCGGCTATCCGCAGGCAACCATCGACTACGAGCGCGCTGCCCGCGCGGCGGGAGAGACCAAGTGGCCTTTTCTCAAGCTTGTCGGGTTGGCCTTCGACGGCATTACGGCGTTCTCGGCCGCCCCGCTGAAGGTGGCCACGCTTTTGGGAATGGCCAGCGCGGGCAGCGCCTTTGCCTACGCGATGTTCTTCTTTTTCAAGGCGCTGATTCTTGGCGATGCGGTGCAGGGCTTTCCGACGCTGATCGTGACCATGCTGTTTCTCGGCGGGCTGCAGCTGTTGTGCATGGGCATGCTCGGCGAATACGTGGCGCGCATCTTCACGGAAACGAAGGGCCGCCCGGTCTACCTGATCGACGTGTATGAACCGGCGACCGTGCCATCGAACGCAAGTGCTGGCCGCTGATGCCGCGCGTTCTTACCGACACCCGGCAAGCGCTGGGCACTGCGACCACCTGCGTCCTGGTCTTTCTCATCGTGCTGCGCCTGGTCTCGCTGGCGGGCTACCCGCTGATGGACACCACCGAGGGGCGCTACGGCGAAATCGCAAGAAAGATGGCCGAGCGCGGAGACTGGATTACGCCGTGGTTCACCGATAGCGAGCCGTTCTGGGGCAAGCCGCCGCTGGCTTTCTGGCTGACCGCGGCGAGCATGCGCATCTTCGGCGTCAGCGAATTTGCCGCGCGCCTGCCTCACTTTCTGATGGCTGCGGCGATCGTCGTGCTCACGTTCGACTGGGCGCGGCAGGCCGGCATGAGGCGGCCGGCTTATGTGCCGCCTTTGCTCGCGACCACCGTCCTGTTCTGGATGGTTTCCGGCGCCGTAACCACCGACATGGCGCTGTGCCTGGGCACAGCGTTGTCGATGCGCGGCTTCTGGCTGGCGCTGCAAGGGCCGGCCGAACATCGGCGGCGCGAGACATGGCTGTTCTTCGCCGGGCTCTGGATCACGCTGTTGGCAAAGGGCCCGGTGGGATGCGTGCTGATCCTGCTGCCTGTTGGCGTGTGGTGCTTGTGGACGCGGCAGGCGCGCAGCGTGTGGCGGGCAATGCCGTGGCTGCGAAGCGGTGCGTTGCTCGCTGCCGTGGCGGCCCCCTGGTATGCGTTTGCCGAGGCCCGCACGCCCGGTTTCCTGGACTACTTCTTCATTGGAGAACACTGGAACCGGTTCGTGGTTGCGGGCTGGCAGGGTGACCGCTACGGCTCGGCGCATGCGTTTCCGCGCGGCACCATCTGGCTCTTCCTGGCGGGGGCCATCTTTCCTTGGAGCATCGTGGTGCCGCTTGCTGCCTGGCGTGCGCGGCGGCGCAAGAGCCCCGGCTTGCATGTGAACGGTGCTGGCCATGCGGAGGCGCAGCCATCGTTCATGCGCTACCTGCTGATCTGCGGTTTTGCTCCGTGCGTGGTCTTCACGGCGGCCGGCAACATCCTCTGGACCTATGTACTTCCGGGCCTGCCGCCGCTCGCGCTTGCGGCGGCACTCTGGCTGGGCGACCGCGACGACGGGTTTGCTCGCCGAGCGCTGCTCGCCGGCACTCTTCTCGCGACGGCACTGTTCGTGGGAAGGCTGCTCGACCTTACCGCGGGCGGCCGGGCTGAAGCCAAATCGGCCGAGGCAGTGGTGCAGCTGTACCGCGCGCAGCTGCAGCCCGAGGTTCCGTTGGCGTTTGTGCAGGAGCGCATGTTTTCTGCTGCGTTCTATTCGGGAGGGCAGGCGCTGCACATCGCCGACCCGCTGCGGCTCGCGCACGAACGGCCGCACGAGCCGCTGTTTGTCGCAATGCCGCGTGCTGCGCTGGCGCAGTTGCCTCAGGCCGTCTGGAAATGCCTGCAACTCGTAGGCGACGCCGGAAGCTACCGCCTTTTTCTGCGCATGCCGTGCACCGGGCCGAGTCTTGCCATGGCGTCGCAGGCCAGCGCCATTCAAGAGAGCAGGGACGGTGAATGGAAGAATTGAATCTTCTTCTGTTCCTGTGGATTGCCGCGGGACACGCGCCCTGTGCCTGGCTGGTGTCCGCCGCGGCTGCTGCCGCCGTTGGCGGGCCCTGGCTGTGCGCGGGTTTGCTGGGCTGGATGGCCTGGCTGCATCCCCGGGAGCGCGGCTACATGCTGGCGGTGTTGGGCTGCGCGGTGCTTGCTTCGATGCTGGCCCATGAACTCGCAGCAGTGCTGAACCTGCCACGCCCATTCATGGTGGGCCTGAGCCCGGCGTATATCGAGCACGGCGCGCGCGGTTCGCTGCCGAGCGCGCACGCGACGGTCATGTTCACCGTTGCGCTGCTGTGCTTACGCCGGCCCGCGCTGCGGCGTGCGGGTGCGGTGGTATTCGCGGCCGGCATACTCACCAGCTGGGCGCGCATTCACGTGGGCGTTCATTTTCCGGCCGACATTCCGGCCGGGCTGCTGCTGGCCTTGGTGCTGGTGGCGGTCTTCGCCGGGCTGGAGCATGTGGGTCGGCGTCTGCGCGGTGTGCTGGCGCGGTTCGTCATCCGCATGAAACTCCCTCGTGCGACAAGCAGGCAACAGGAGAGAACGAATGGCTGCACCGAGCAAGCGACAAAAACCGCAGAAACAAACGGCCCCAGCACATCGAACGGAGCGCGCCTACCAGCACGCGAAGGGCGACATGTCGAAGTGCGACAGCGAGAAGATGGAACGGCTGCTGCAGGCATTGCGTCTGCGCCGCATTGCGGCCGAGCCCAAGTTTTCTGACGACGTCATCGTGTGGCCGTCGAAGGGCGCCGCGCCCGGTGGCACCGAGTTGGCGGCCCTTGGCGCCATCAATCTGGGCAACGCCGAAGAGGCACTTGGGCAAGGCGTGCAAGGCCGCGGTGCGCCCCGGATGAATCTGGTCAAGCAGCTGGACGGCGTGTCGGTGATGAAGGCCAATTCGTCCGCCTTGCTGGCGATGCGCCGGAATACGCCGGGCCTGCGGATTGCACCCGCTGCATGGGCATATCTCCAATACATCCGCCCGCTGGGCGACGAGCTGGAAGCCTCCGCAATCCAGGTGGCGGCAGGGGCCAAGGTCAAGAGATTCGAACTGCGCCTTGCCGATCCGAACGGAAATCCCGTGGTGGGCGTTCGGGTCAAGGCGCTTGTCGATTGGGACGGCGCGCATGTGCCTGCGGTGACCGACGCGCAGGGAATCGCGAGCCTGGGAATTCCGGTGCTCTACCCTCGTGTCGAACTGATCCTGGTCGAGCCGGAACACACGCACTGGTCGGTCTTCGTGAAGGGGTTCGACCGTGTCGCCGCACCGAAGCGCCTGGATGTCCAGACCACGCCGCTGGTGCCGGACGCTTACCAGTTGCTCTCGAACTACGCGCCTTACGACCCTCAGGCGGGAGCGGGCGTCACCGTCGGCGTGATCGACAGCGGTGTCGGGCCGCACGCCGACATTGCCGTGGCGGGTGGCGGCTGCTTCGTTACCGGCGAAGACGCGGCGGATTTTCTCGACAACGGCATCGGACACGGAACGCACGTCGCGGGCATCATCGCGGGCAAGATGGCCGCGGGCAGCGGCATCTACGGCCTGGCGCCGGCTTGCCGCCTGCTCGCGTATCGCGTGTGCCCCAAGACCGGTGAGCGCGGGCGCGCGAAATCCAGCGACATTGCCAGCGCGCTCGAACGCGCGATCGGCGACGGCTGCGACATCGTCAACATCAGCATGGGCAGCCTCGAGCCGATGCCGGAGATGCCCGACATTCTTGAGAAAGCGCGCAACGCCGGCATTGCCGTGTTCGCGGCCACCGGCAACGACGGCCAGTCGCTGCTGCGCTATCCCGCCCGGTACAGCCACACGCTGGCGGTCGGCGCGCTCGGCCGCGACGGAACGTTTCCGGCGGACTGCCCGGAGAGCTTTCAGGAGAGCGAAATCCGCCGCAAGAAAGAGTTTGTTGCCGAGTTTTCGAACTACGGGCTTTCCACCGATTTCATCGGCCCCGGCGTTGCCGTTCTGTCGACGTTTCCGGGCGGGCGATACGCGATGATGTCCGGCACGTCGATGGCCACGCCGTTCACATCGGGCATGGCGGCCCGTCTGTTGTCAGGGAATCCGAACCTGCTTAACATGCCCAGAGGTCCTGAAAAGGCCGACGCCATCGTCAAGATGCTGTCGCAGGCAGCCCGAAAGGTGGGCTGGTCGGCCGAGTACGAAGGGTTTGGAGTTCTGAAGTGACAAGCGTGGTATTGACCTATACGGGCAGTCCCGACCAGAAGTTGTCGGCCGAGGCGCGGCTGCGGCGCTGCGTGCCGGGCGTCGTCCTGACGCCGAAGACAGGCACCCTGGTCGAGGCCCAGGTCGACGACACGCAACTCGCTGCGCTCGAGCAGAACCCCGATTGGGTGGTGACCCAATCGACGTTCGCGGAAATCCGCAAGCCTGTCTTCAATCTGAAAAACGCACGCGCCAAGCTCGGCAAATAGTCGCAAGGCGCCCCCGTCCGCTGTTGGCCCCGGGGTTTTTTGGAGAGGAAGTCCCATGTCCGATACAGACGTCCAGGTCGTGAGCAACTCCTGGACCGGAATCCAGCGCGTTGCCGTAACGCCCAAGCCGCCGGAATTCTTCAGGGGCCGGGAAGGCTACGCGCCGGACTTCTTCGGAGACGGCAACCGCGTGGAACTGCCTTCGATGAGCGACGCCATATCGATGGACGACATCGCCACGCTCGAAGACGGCTCCTTCGAGCTCAAGTACCAGCACTTCAGCACGGTGCAGTGCATTTCCCGCCGCGTGCCGCTTTATTCCGCCTGCAACGTCGATGGGTCCAAGTCCAAAAACGTTCCGCGCCACGACACCTGGAACTACGACGGCCGCATCAAGAAGGAATACCAGATGCTGCGGGAAGCCTATGGCCCCGAGCAGGACAAGAAGTTTTCCCGCGGCCACATGACGCGCCGGCAGGACCCGAACTGGGGCTCGCTGGCCACCGCGCAGCGCGCCAACATCGACACCTTCTTTGCAACCAATGCGTGCCCGCAGTGGCAACCTTTCAATGACGGACTGTGGGGCGACCTGGAGGACTACATCCTCGGCAACGCCCAGGGCGACGACAAGCGCATCAGCGTCTTCACGGGGCCGATTCTCCGATCGGACGACGCCGAGAGATTCGGCATCCAGATTCCGCGCGACTTCTGGAAGGTCGTCGCATTCATCAGCGAAGCGACCGGTGAACTGACCGCCATCGCCTACCTGATGAGCCAGGGCATCTACCTCGATTCAGGCGTGGCGCGCGACCTCGAGGACTTCGGTACCTCGCAGCGCCCGCTGTCGTTCATCGAAGCCGAGACCGGCCTCAGGTTCGAAAGCCTCCAGGGCCGCGATGTGCTCGACGGCGTGGACATCAGCTTCGTCCAGCCGATCCGGCGCTTCACCGACACCAGGCTTCCGGGCTGATCTACGGAGTAGGGGAGGCGTGCTCCCCGCCGGTGGAGCCGATGCGCCGAGCCTCGGACTCGATCACCAGGCGGTCGATGCGCTCGTCCGGCAGGTTGACCAGCAGTTCCACGTGCCTGCGAATCGCGTGCATCGTTTTCGCGAAAGCCTCGGCGCCGGTGGCGTCTTCGGCTCGGGGGTCTGGGTGCGACCAATGCGCGGCGGCGGGTTGCCCGGGCCAGACGGGGCAGGTTTCGCCCGCGGCCTCGTCGCAGAGCGTGACGACCAGGTCCATGTGCGGCGCCGAGGCCGGGCCGTATTCGTTCCAACTCTTGCTGCGCAACCCGTCTGTGGGCAGGCCGGCACCCTTCAGCGCGTCGATGGTGCGGGGATCGGGTTGGCCGTCGGGCGTTGGCTCATGGCCGGCGGAATATGCAATGAAGCGGCCCTTGCCGAGGTGATTGAGCAGCGCCTCCGCGATCAGGCTGCGTGCCGCATTGCTGTTGCAGAGGAAGAGAACATGAACAGGGTGAGCAGGAGTCATGGTGCGTCAAGGCGGCCGCTCACAGGCGGCCTTCAAGTGGTTGACTGCGCCATTGATCCCGACGTGGATGACGTGTGTATGACGAGTGGAAGACGCGGCCGATGCTTGCTTGGGAGGGAGTTTCGTTCCGTTACTCACAAGGCGCGCAGACTTGCTACCAAGTCATCCGCTTTTCATGCCGCGGAGCCATACTGCAGTGGATGCCTGTCGGCGCTGGTAGAGGTTGCCTTCGGCACCCGCCACAGTGCGGGACCTCGAGCCGGCGGCATCCTCGGTTATTGCAGTCGCTTATGGAGGCGCCATGCCGACACTTCCCTATGCAATTCTCGAAGCTCCTTCCACTTTGGGCTTGGCGACGGACGGAGTGGAGCGCTTGCCCGAGCGGCTCCTGGGTCTCGGCCTTGCCGAGCGCATCCGTGCACGGCGCGCCGTGCGGCTGGCAGTGCCTACGAAGCACCCTGTGCCCGACCCCGAGACCGGCATCCTGAATGCCAAGGCAATTGCGGCTTGGTCGCCCCGCCTCGCCGACGCAGTGGAAGCGGTGCTTGACGCGCGCGAATTCCCGGTTGTGCTGGGCGGCGATTGCACGATCGTGCTGGGCTCGATGCTCGCATTGCGACGGCGCGGCCGCTATGGCCTGTTATTCATCGACGGCAACGCCGATTTCTTCCAGCCCGAGGCGGAACCCAATGGCGAGGGCGCCTCGATGGACTTGGCTCTCGTCTCCGGCTACGGCCCATCGCTCCTGACCGACATTGAAGGTCGCGCTCCTCTGGTTCGCCCCCAAGACGCTGTCGCGTTCGCATATCGCGATCACAAGGATCAGGAAGAGTACGGAAGCCAGCCGCTCCCCGAAGAGCTCATGGCTATCGACCTTCCTGCTGTGCGCGCTATAGGCATCGAGGCCGCGGCGCGCCAGGCGGTCGACCACCTGACGCGAGAGGAACTGGACGGTTTTTTCATCCATCTCGACGCCGATTGCCTCGACGACGCCATCATGCCGGCCGTCGATTTCCGCGTACCGGGCGGCTTGTCATGGGATGAACTGGGCACCGCGCTTCGCGTTGCCTTGGCGAGCGGCAAGGCCATCGGGCTCGAGATCACCATCTACAACCCGCGCCTTGACGAGGACGGCAGCGCCGGGCGCGGCCTGGCAGACGTACTGGTTGCGGCGCTCGGAACAGCGGCGTCCTGACGCAGCGAACAAGGTCTGCTGAGCCGCTTTGGCTAGAGAGAGAAAAGAGAGGGATTGGCCTGCCCGGAGGGGATCGAACCCCCGACAACCTGCTTAGAAGGCAGGTGCTCTATCCAACTGAGCTACGGGCAGATTCCGGGCCGGACAGAAGCAGAACGAAAACCCAGAAGAAATCTGGTTGCGTTTTCCCTCTGGCGCGGAAACATTGAGGGGAGGAGTTTAGCGCCTCGCACAATGCGGCCGGTCGCCCCCCCGGTGAAGGCGGCAACCGGCTGCGCATTTACTTTGCCTGCGCCATCCCCAGGATGTCCACCACCACACGCCGATCCGGCTGCAGGCAGGCCACCAGCCGCGCCGAGCGCTGCAGCCCTTGGCAATCGCGCGTCACCGGCTCGCGCTCGCCCATCGAGCGCACCTCCATGGGCGCGCGCACCCCCGCGGCCTTCAGGTAGTCGCGCACCGTGTTCGCACGCTGCAGCGCCAGCCGGTCGTTGTAGGCCTCGTCCCCCAGCCGGTCCGTGTGCCCCGTGATCGTCAGGCTCTGCACCTGCATCTCCGGGCTCTGCAGCGAACGCGCCAATGCATCCAGCTCGCTGCGCCCCTGCGGCAGCATGTCCGCCGCGGCCGAGCGGTCGAACTTGAACAGCGTGTCGGCGCTCAGGTTCACCCGCCGCATCGCCGGCGGGACCGGAGCCGGGGTGGGCACAGGCGCCGGCGTCACCACCGGCGTGAGCGCGCAGTTCTGCCCCTGG